>NZ_LUNF01000027.1:0-15860 GCF_001626145.1 Aeromicrobium sp. REDSEA-S32_B7 | reverse complement strand
GGCCGAGACCGCGTTCACCCGCGCCTGGAACCGCCGAGACCGCACCATCGAGTTCGTCGAGATCCACCACACCCGCCTCGACCACATCCAGTACCGACCACGATGAGCCGGGCCGCGCTCACCCAGCGGGGTGCCCGCGTCCGCGTCACCATGGACGCATGAGCGACCCCATCGAGGAGACCACCGACGTCCGGACGCAGGAGGCTCTGCGCTCCCTCGAGAAGGCCCTGGAGGACCCCGAGATCGCGGACGCCTTCCGCGGCGTGCAGGAGCACCTCGGGTCCTTCACCTTCGACCCGGTCGGCACCCTCGACGAGGACTGACCCTGCGGCTCCCCGGGTAGGAGTCGAACCTACGTCGCTTGTCCTGATTCAAAGTCAGGCGGGCCCTGCCGGCAGACCAACCGGGGATCGTCGCGACGCACGGCCACGACGGCCGTCCCAGGCTACCCGAGCGGGCGGACGGCGACCGCGAACGTCCGACGGAACGGCAGGACCGTCCCGTACGGCCGGCGAGGGTAGGCCTCGCGCAGCGCCGCCTGGTACTCCGTGACGAACTGCTCCCGCAGACCGTCCGGCAGCGCCTGCAAGACCGGGCGCGCCCCCGTGCCCTTGACCCACTCGAAGACCGGGTCGTCGCCCGGCAGCACGTGCAGGTACGTCGTCTCCCAGGCGTCGCACGACCAGCCCAGCGACGCGAACAGGTCGAGGTACGTCTGCGGACCCGTCCCCCGCACCGAGAGCACGCCCGCCGTGTGGTCCGCGTACGCGGGACGGTCCGCGACCTGGCGCATCAGCGCGTGGCTCGGCGCGTCGGCGTTGTTCGGCACCTGCACGGCGATCGCGCCACCGGGCGTCACGTGCTCCGCCAGACGCCGCAGGACGTCCTCCTGCTCCGGCACCCACTGGAACATCGCGTTCGACGTGATCACGTCCACCGGTCCGTCGGGTGACCACGTCGTCACGTCCGAGACGACGTACGACGCCGCAGGGTCCTCGTTCGTGGCCGTCGCGCGCGCGACCATCTCCGGCGACGCGTCGACGCCCAGCACGCGGGCGTCGGGCCAGCGCCCACGCAGCACGGTCGTGAGGTTGCCGGCTCCGCAGCCGAGGTCGGCCACGACGTCGGCGTCCGACGGCACCCGGGCGACCAGGTCGACGAACGGACGTCCACGGTCGTCGGCGAAGCGCAGGTACTGCTCCGGGTCCCACCTCATGCGGAACCCCGCAGCGCCGCCTCGACCTGCGCGGCCACCGACATCAGGAGCGGGTCCTGCTCGCGGCGAGCGACGAGCTGGACGGCCAGCGGGAGCCCCCGCTTGCGCGACCGGCCGACCGGGAGCGAGACCGCCGGCAGCCCCGCGTGGTTCCACTGCGCCGTGTACGGGTAGAACGCGTTCATGCCGAGCACGGTGCGCAGGCCGCCCTTGCCCGCGAAGTGCCCGACGGGCAGGGCCGGACCGCTCATGACGGGCGACAGGAGCACGTCGACGCCGAGCCGGTCGAGCACCGTCGAGCCGAACCGGTGCCCGGCGCGCTGCGCCCACGTCACGGCCGACGGGCCGAACGGACGGCCGAGGCGCACCACCTGACGGGTGCGTGGCTCGAGCAGCGACGGGTCGTCGACGCGCGACGCCGACTCGGCGATGCCGGCCAGGTAGCGCACGGTGAGCGCCTTCGCGTCGAGACCGTACGGCACCTTGACGGTGGTGACCTCGTGCCCGATCCCGTCGAGCAGGCCCGCCACGTGGTCGACGGCCGACTTCACGTCGCGGTGCAGCGGATCGGGACGCCCTGCGGCCGCAGCGCTGGTCGTCACGCCGATCCTGAGCGTCCGTGGAGCCGTGTCAGCCGCGTGCGCGAGCGCGCCGGGAGCACCGTGCCCCACCGCGTCGAGGTAGACGGCGGTGTCGCGCACCGTCGGGGTCACGCAGCCCTGCGTCGAGAGACCGTGCCAGCCCCCCGAGCCAGGCACGAACCCGTGGGTCGTCTTGAACCCGACGAGACCACAGCTCGCCGCGGGGATGCGGATCGAGCCGGCACCGTCGGACGCCGTCGCCACCCCGACCGCGCCCGCGGCGACGAGCGCGGCCGACCCTCCGGACGAACCCCCGGGCGTGCGGTCGAGGTCGTGCGGGTTGCGCGTCACGCCCCGGGCCGCCGACTCGGTGAACCCGTAGATCGCGAGCTCGGGGAGCGTCGTCGTGGCCACCGGGACGGCACCCGCCGCGAGCAGCGCCTCGACGAGCGGGCCGTCCTGGCGCGCCACCTGGGTGACCGCCCGCGACCCCAGCCCGGTCACCCGTCCGGCGAGGTCGACGTCGTTCTTGATGGCGACGGGCACGCCGAGCAGCGGCCCCGTCTCGCCGCGGGCGATCCGCGCGTCGGCCTCCGTCGAGGCGTCGAACGCCTCGTCGGCGAGCAGCTCGACGACGGCGTTCACCCGGGCGTCCTCACGCTCGATCGCGTCCAGCGTGGCGATGGTCAGCTCGCGCGCGGACACCGTGCGGTCGCGCAGCAGCGGAACGAGGGTGGCCGGGCCACGGCCCACGAGGTCGTCGACGTCCATGGGCGACACCGTAGGCCCCCACCGGCTCGACAACAATCTCGACATCAAGATTCTTGACGAACTACAGTGTCGCCATGGGTGCTGACGAGCTCGACGAGGTCGACGGCATCGTCGCGGCCTGGCAGCGCGAGCGCCCCGACCTGGACACGCGCCCCATGCAGGTGCTCAGCCGGGTCACCCGTCTCGCCCGCCACCTCGACCGCGCGCGCCGGGCGGCGTTCGCGGCCCACGCGCTCGAGCCGTGGGAGTTCGACGTGCTGTCCGCCCTGCGCCGGTCGGGTCCGCCCTACCAGCTCTCCCCCGGCCGGCTCGTCACCGAGACCATGGTCACGAGCGGCACGATGACGAACCGCGTCGACCGGCTCGCGGGGCGCGGGCTCGTCGCCCGCGAGGCCGACCCGGGCGACCGGCGGGGCGTGCTCGTCACCCTCACGGCCGCGGGGCGCGCAGCCGTCGACGCCGCCCTCGACGAGCTCCTCGAGCAGGAGCGCTCGCTGCTGTCGAGCCTCGACCCGGACGACGCGGACACGCTGGCCGCGTCGTTGCGCACGCTGGCTCGCCACGTCTGACCCGACGTCGGGTCAGTCGGCGACCTCGAGCCACCGCTCCTCCAGGCGCTCGCGCTCCGCGACGACCTCCGCGTGCTCCGCGGAGAGCGGCACGAGTCGGGCCGGCTCGGTCGCCGCCTCCACCATGCGTCGCTCGAGGTCGGCCTCCTGCGCGCTCAGCCGCTCGATCTGCCGCTCCAGGCGGGCCGCCTCCTTCCGCGCCTGACGGTCCTGGGCGGAGCCGCTGCCCGGCGACCCGGCCGGGACGGTGGGCGATGCCGGCGCGGGAGCGGGCACATCGGACCCCGCGGGCTGGGCGGACCGACGCAGCCGCAGGTACTCGTCGACGCCGCCCGGCAGGTGTCGCAGCCGGCCGTCCAGCACCGCGTACTGGTGGTCGGTCACCCGCTCCAGCAGGTAGCGGTCGTGGCTGACGACGAGCAGCGTGCCGGGCCACGTGTCGAGCAGGTCCTCGATCGCCGCCAGCATGTCGGTGTCCATGTCGTTGGTCGGCTCGTCGAGGATCAGCACGTTCGGCTCGTCGAGCAGGGTGAGCAGCAGCTGCAGGCGACGGCGCTGGCCGCCCGACAGGTCCTTGACCCGGTTCGAGAGCTGGGCGCTGGAGAACCCGAGCCGCTCGAGCATCTGCGACGGGGTCACCTCCGCCCCGTCGGCCTGGTAGCTGGCGCGCCGCGACGCCACGACGTCGCGCACGCGGTCGTCGGCGATCGCGTCGAGCTCCGTCAACGCCTGCGTCAGGGTGGCCACGCGGACCGTCGTGCCGCGCTTCACCCGACCGCGCGAAGGCTCCAGCCGGCCGGCGACGAGCGAGAGCAGCGTGCTCTTGCCCGCGCCGTTGGGGCCCAGGATGCCGGTCCGCTCCCCCGGCGCGATCCGCCACTCGACGTGCGAGAGCACCTCGCGGTCGCCGAAGGAGACCGACACGTCGAGCAGGTCGACGACGTCCTTGCCGAGCCGCGCCGTCGCGACCCGCCGCAGCTCGACGCTGTCGCGCACGGGCGGCTCGCGCTCGATCAGCTCGTTGGCCGCGTCGATGCGGAACTTCGGCTTCGACGTGCGGGCCGGCGCGCCGCGCCGCAGCCACGCCAGCTCCTTGCGCAGGAGGTTCTGCCGACGCGACTCGGCCGCAGCGGCCTGGCGGTCGCGCTCGACGCGCTGCAGCACGTAGGCGGCGTACCCGCCCTCGAACGGCTCCACGACCGCGTCGTGGACCTCCCAGGTGTCGGTGCACACCTCGTCGAGGAACCAGCGGTCGTGCGTGACCACCACGAAGGCGCCCTGCCCCGACGCGAACCGCGCGTTCAGGTGGGCCGCCAGCCAGGTGACGCCCTCGACGTCGAGGTGGTTGGTGGGCTCGTCGAGGAACAGCACGTCGTGCTCGTCGACGAGGACGGCGGCGAGCGACACGCGGCGACGCTGGCCGCCGCTGAGGCCGGCGACGGGACCGTCCCAGTCGACGTCGCCGAGCAGCCCGGCGACGACGTCGCGCACCCGCGGGTCGCCCGCCCACACGTGCTCGGCGGTGTCACCGACGACGGTCTGCGCGACCGTGAGCCCGGGGTCGAGCGTGTCGGACTGGTCGACGTAGCCGACGCGCAGGTCGCGACGCCACGTGACCCGGCCCTCGTCGGGCTCGAGCCGACGTGCCAGCACCCGCATCAACGTCGACTTGCCGTCGCCGTTGCGGCCGACGACGCCGACGCGCTGCCCCTCGGCCAGGCCGAGGGTGACGTCGTCGAGGACGTCCTTCGTCGGGAACGACAGCTGCAGCCCCTCGCCGCCGATGAGCGGGGTCCGACGGCCGGCCGGTGCGGCCACCTCAGACCACCCGCACGCCGGGCACGGGCCCGATCGACTGGACGACGTCGGCGCAGCGCCCCGTGCCGGCAAGCGCGATCGCGATGTCGAGGCTCTGCTGCTCGTCGGCGGCGAGGAACACGCACGTGGGGCCGGAGCCGGACACCAGCGCGCCGAGCGCACCGGCCTCCACCCCCACCTCGAGGGTCTGGGCCAGGTCGGGCCGCAGCGAGAGCGCGGCCTCCGTGAGGTCGTTGGAGAGGGCGGCCCCGAGCGCGACGGCGTCGCCCGAGCGCAGGGCCGCGAGCAGCGCGTCGGGGACCTCGGGCGTCGCCAGCTCCCGGTCGGCGTTCAGCCGGTCGAACTCGGCGTACACCGAGGCCGTCGACAGTCCGATGCCGGACACGGCGACGACCCAGTGGTAGGAGCCACGCGCCAGGACCGGGCTGACCAGCTCGCCGCGTCCGCCGCCGATCGCGTTGCCGCCGTGCAGGAGGAACGGCACGTCGCTGCCGAGACCGGCCGCGACCGGCTCGAGCTCGTGCCGCGACCACCCGAGACCCCACACGTCGTTGCACGCGACGAGCGTCGCCGCAGCGTCGGCCGAGCCGCCGGCCATGCCACCGGCCACCGGGATCGCCTTGCGGATCACGAGGTCGACGCCGGCCTCGACGCCCGTCTGCTCACGCAGCGCGAGCGCGGCGCGCACGGCGAGGTTGTCCCGACCGCGCGGCACGAGCGACGCCTCGGTCTCGGCGCCCGGGACGTCGCTGGTCGTCTCGACCGTCACCTCGCCGGTGTCGTTCGCCGTCGCCCGGACCTCGTCGTAGAGGTCGACGGCCTGGTAGACCGTCGCGAGCGGGTGGAAGCCGTCCTCACGGACGCCGCCGACGCCGAGGGCCAGGTTGATCTTGGCTGGCACGCGCACGCTGACGGTTCTCACCGCACCAACCTACCGATCCGCTCAGCCGAGGGCAGCGGCGATCCGCGCGAACGCCACGACGTCGAGCTGCTCACCCCTGGCCTGCGGGTCGACGTCGGCCGCGCGCAGGGCCACCTCGGCCGCCGCGCCGGAGCCTGCGAGGCCGGAGAGCGCGGCCCTCAGCGTCTTGCGACGCTGCGCGAAGGCGGCGTCGACGACGCGGAAGGTGGCACGCCGTAGGTCGTCGTCGCCGGGCGTGCCCCGCCGGCGCAGCGACACGAGCGCGGAGTCGACGTTCGGCACGGGCCAGAACACCTGACGTCCGACCGTGCCCGCGAGGGCGACGTCGCAGTACCAGGCCGCCTTGACGCTCGGGACGCCGTAGGTGCGGGAGCCGGGAGGCGCCGCGAGCCGGTGGGCCACCTCGGCCTGCACCATGACGAGCACCGACGCGAGCGTCTCGAAGCGCTCCAGCAGGTGCAGCAGCACCGGGACCGACACGTTGTAGGGCAGGTTCGCGACCAGCGCGGTGGGCGTGGGGCCGGGAAGCTCCTCGACGCGCATCGCGTCGGCCAGGACGAGGTCGAGACGCTCGACGTGACCCGGCGCCTGCTCGGCGACGGTGGTCGGCAGACGCTGGGCGAGGACCGGGTCGACCTCGACGGCCACGACGTGCCGGGCGACCTCGAGCAGCGCCAGGGTCAGCGAACCGAGACCGGGACCGACCTCGACGACGACGTCGTCGGGGCCGATCCCGGAGTCGCGGACGATACGGCGCACGGTGTTGCCGTCGACCACGAAGTTCTGGCCACGCTGCTTGGTGGGCCGCAGTCCGACCGCGTCAGCGATGCGTCGGACGTCGGCCGCACCCAGCAGCGAGACCGGGGTGGGCGGGGTGCCGCTCAGTGCACACCGACCTTCGCGGCGCAGGACCACTGGCCCCAGCCGGAGCGCTGCTGCAGGATCTTCGCGTACTTGATCTGCACCTCGCGGCTGTTCTCGTGCGGGAGGCCGGGGCCGCCGACGCTGTGCCACGTGGCGGCGCTGAACTGCAGGCCGCCGTAGTAGCCGTTGCCGGTGTTGATGCTCCAGTTGCCGCCGGACTCGCACTGCGCGATGCGGTCCCAGACGCTGTCGTCGCCGACCGCAGGGGCCGACTCGGGAGCCGCGGCCGCCAGCGTGGTCTCCTCGGGCTCGGGCTCCTTCGTGCCGCGGAGCACGACGCGCTTGCTGCCCTCGTCGGCGACCTTCTGGGTCAGCACGAGGGTCGAGCGGACCTTGCCGTTCGCGCGGGTGACGAGCACCTTCTGCTGCACGACGCGCGGGGCGCCGGCGCGCAGCACCTTCTCCGTGCCCTTCTCCAGGGTGTCGTCCTCGCGGACCTCCGTCTGCGGGGCGGTGCGCACCGTGCGGGCGGTGTCGACCATGCGCACCCGCACGACGTCGACGCGCTCGCCCGGCTTGACCAGGGCGGCCTCGCCGAGCGCGTCGCCGGCGCGGACCTCGTCGGCGGCACCGAGACGCACGCCGGCCTCCTCGAGCACCTCGCCCGCGGTGGGGGCGGCGCTCGTGACGGTCCGCTTGCGACCGTCGGCGCGGACGGTGAGCTTCTTGGGGTTGGAGACGACCACGGTCGACGCGGTGTCGTCGAGGCGCGTGTCCTTCGCGGCGTTGACCTCGGCACCCTTGCGGGGCGAGACGTCGAGCTCGTCGAGGACGTCGCCGACGGTGGCGGCGTGCAGCCGCTCACGACGCACGGTGCCGTCGACGGCGACCGTGACGTCCTTGGCGTAGCGGACCTTGATCGTGTCGCCGTCGGAGACCGACGCGGTCGGCTCGGCGTCGACGGCGGCGTCCTTCGTGCGGACGTCGTGGCTCTTGAGCAGCGACCCGACGGAGGTGCCGAAGGTGCGGACGGTGGCCTTGCGGCCGTCGACGTCGAGGGTCACGGTCTTGGAGAGGCTGCCGTAGGCGGCGACGCCGGCTCCGAGAACGAGGAGGACGGCCAGGTTGAGGGCGATGACGACGCGCTTCGTGGTCTGGCGGTGGCGGCGCCGAGTGGCGTCCGCGGAGTCCTGGGAGGTGGTCTGAGGGGTGTTCTGTCGAGGGTGGTGCACTGCTTTCCTCTGGTCGGGGACAAGGTCAGCTGGAGATGGGCAGCCCGTCCACCCTGCGGGAGGACGGCGCTGACGTCAAACAGCCGGGGTGTGCCGAGGCCAGGAGCCGCCGAACGCGCGGTCGGTGTTCTCATCGATCGCCCGGCAAAGGTCGTCGACGGATCGGCCCAGGAACTCGGCCATGAAACGCACCGTGTACGGCACGAGGAACGACGCGTTCGGCCGTCCACGGTGCGGCGTCGGTGTGAGGAAGGGCGCATCGGTCTCGACGAGGATCCGGTCGGTCGGCGTGACCGCCAGCGCCTCGCGCAGCGGCTCGGCGTTCTTGAACGTGACCGTCCCGGAGAACGAGAGGTAGGCGCCACGGTCGAGGCAGCGTCGGGCGACGTCGGCGTCGCCGGAGAAGCAGTGCATGACGGTGCGCTCGGGGACGCCCTGGTCGTCGAGGATCGCCAGGACGTCGTCGTGCGCGTCGCGGTCGTGGATGACGAGGGTGCGGTCGTGACGTCGGGCCACGTCGATGTGCGCCCGGAACGAGCGGTGCTGCGCGGCACGTCCGTCGACGCCGGTGCGGAAGTAGTCGAGACCGGTCTCCCCCACCGCCCGGACGGCGGGGTCCTGCGCGAGGGCCTCGATCTCGGCGAGCGCGGCGTCGAGCGTGCCCGCCTGCTCCAGGAGCGGCGCCTCGTTGGGGTGCAGGGCGACGGCCGCGACGATCGCCTCGTGCTGGCGCGCCGTCTCGACCGCCCAGCGCGACCCCTCGAGGTCGCAGCCGACCTGCACGATCCGGTCGACGTTGACGGCCGCGGCCCGGTCGAGGGCGTCCTCGACGTCGATCAGCAGGCCGCCCTTGATCCTGTGGTCGAGGTGGCAGTGGTTGTCGACCACGGGCGACGGGAGCGGCTCGGGCGCGTCGGGCCAGGGCCAGTCGGCCTCGCTCACGCGTCGTCCTCGAGGCGCGGGAACAGGCTGGGCACCTTCGTGACCACCGAGCCCTCCGGCAGACGTCCCCACTGCGCGACGGTCCCGATCGGCTGGTCGGCAAGCGCACCGAGCGCAGGCTCGGCACCCAGCGACTCCCACAGCGACGCGGTGGCGCGCGGCATCACCGGGTGCAGCAGCACCGCGAGCACGCGCAGACCCTCGGCCGCGGTCACGAGGATGGTGGCGAGCCGCTCCCGCTGCGCCGCCTCGTCCGCCTGCTTCGCCACCTGCCAGGGCGCCTGCTCGGTGAGGTAGCCGTTGAGGGCCTCGACGATCCGCCAGACCTGCGCCAGCGCGTCCTGCGGCGCGATCCGGTCGATCGCCCGGTCGGCCTCGACCGAGGCCTCCGCGACGAGCGCGACGAGCGCCTCCTCGGCGGCCGTGTGCTCACCGGCGGCCGGCAGCGTGCCGTCGAAGTACTTGCCGATCATGGCCGCCACCCGCGACGCCAGGTTGCCGAACCCGTTGGCGAGCTCGGCGTGGTAGCGGGCGCGCATGTCCTCCCACGAGATCGAGCCGTCGGAGCCGAACGTGAGCGCGCGCGAGAAGTAGTAGCGGTAGGCGTCGGAGCCGAACACTTCGACGATCTCGTCGGGGCGGATGCCGTTGGCCTTGCTCTTGCTCATCTTCTGCCCGCCCACCAGCAGCCAGCCGTGCGCGAACACGCGGTGCGGTACGGGACGTCCGGCGGCCATCAGCATCGCCGGCCAGATGACGGCGTGGAAGCGCGCGATGTCCTTGCCGACGAGGTGCACGTCGGCGGGCCACAGCTCGCCGAAGCGCTCGTCGTCGACGCCGTAGCCGGCGGCGGTGACGTAGTTGAGCAGCGCCTCGATCCACACGTACATGACGTGCGAGGGGTCCCACGGGACCTGGATGCCCCAGTCGAACGTGGAGCGGCTGATCGAGAGGTCCTTCAGGCCCCGCCGCACGAAGGAGACGACCTCGTTGCGCGCCGACTCGGGCTGGATGAAGTCGGGGTTCGTCTCGTAGAGCTCGAGCAGCCGGTCGGCGTACTTGCTGAGCGGGAAGAAGTAGTTCTCCTCCGTCACGTGCTCCACGCGCGACCCGTCGAGCGCCGAGACCTTGTGCCCCTCGTCGTCGCCCTCGCCGTCGACGACGTCGTCCTCGGCCACGAACTCCTCCGAGCCGACCGAGTACCAGCCGCTGAACTCTCCCTTGTAGACCTCGCCGCGGTCGTACAGGTCCTGCCAGAACGCCTGGGCGCTCTTCTCGTGGCGCTCCTCGCTCGTGCGGATGAAGTCGTCGTTGGCGATGTCGAGCAGCTCCAGCAGCGGCTTCCACTCCGTCTCGACCAGCCGGTCGGTCCACTCCTGCGGGGTGGCGCCGTTCTGCTGCGCCTTGCGCAGCACCTTCAGGCCGTGCTCGTCGGTGCCCGTGAGGTACCAGACGTCCTCGCCGCGCTGACGGTGCCAGCGGGTCAGGACGTCGCCGATGACCGTCGTGTAGCCGTGGCCGATGTGCGGGGCGTCGTTGACGTAGTAGATCGGCGTGGTGACGTAGTAGGACACACCACGATCCTAGTGACCCGGTGGGACGCCCTCAGCGGGCGTGCGCGGCGTCGTAGACGACCCGCTTGCGCACGCCGGTGTCGGCGGCGACCTGGGCGACCGCGTCCTTGCGGCTGAGCCCCGTCGCCTCGGCGTCGGCCACGAGGGCGCGGAGCGCGTCGGCGTCGAGGTCGGCGACGACGGGGACGTGGCCGGCGACGACCAGGGTCACCTCGCCGCGCACCCCGTGCTCCTGCCCGTCGGCCCAGGCGACGAGCTCGGCGAGGCTGCCGCGGGCGACCTCCTCGTACGTCTTCGTCAGCTCGCGGCACACGGCGGCGGCACGGTCGGCCCCGAGCGCGGCGGCGAGCGCGGCGAGGGTCGCGCGGGTGCGGTGCGGCGACTCGAAGAAGACCATCGTGCGCTGCTCGGTGGCGAGCGCCGCGAAGGCACGGTCGCGCTCGCCCGCCTTGCGGGCCGGGAACCCCTCGAAGCAGAACCGGTCGACCGGCAGGCCGCTGACGGCGAGCGCCGTGAGGACGGCCGACGGTCCGGGGATGGCGCGCACGTCGACGTCGGCCTCCAGCGCCGCGGCCACGAGCCGGTAGCCGGGGTCGGACACGCTCGGCATCCCCGCGTCGGTGACGAGCAGGACGTCGAGCCCGGCCAGGAGGTGCTCGACGAGTTCGGGCGTCCGCTCCCGCTCGTTGCCCTCGAAGTAGGACACGACACGTCCGCCGACCTGGGCCCCCAGGTCGCCCGCGAGCCGCCGCAGCCGCCGCGTGTCCTCCGCGGCCACCACGTCGGCCGCCCCGAGCGCCGCCACCAGCCTCGGCGACGCGTCGTCGGGCCGACCGATGGGCGTCGCAGCGAGGATCAGCACCCCCTCATCCTCCCACCCGCACCGTCCGCCCCCCGAGCGGTGGATCCTCCACCGAATGCGCGGGGAGGGGCGCCGACGGTGGATCGTCCACCTTCTCAACGCTCACAAGGTGGAGGATCCACCTCTGAGCGCGTGTCCACAGCCAGGCGCCGGACGGCGGGGACGTCGTCCACAGGATCGAGACGACATGTCCCCTGACCCGCGCCGAGCGAGTCGGATGGCTCCATGCGCCGTCCAACTCCCCTTCCATCCGTCCTCGCCGGTCGTGCGTTCCACCGCTCGGAGGCGATCGCCGTCGGGATCAGCCCCCGGATGCTCGAGCACCCACGGTTCGTCCAGGTCTTCCCCCGCGTGTACCGCTCCCACGACACGCACCTCACCACGCTCGAGCTGATCGGGGCAGCGCGCCTGGCGCTACCGCCAGACGCCCAGCTCAGCCACCTCACGAGGCCCCTGGGCCTCGACTTCGGCCCGCTCCTGCCACTGCGGTTCACCCTCCCCCGCGACCACCACCTCACCTTCGACCGGATCTTCGTGCATCGGACCGTCGCGATGCCCCCGCACCGAGACGGCTCCATCGACGTCGAGGGCGCCTTCGTGATGGCCGCCGCCGAGCTCCTGCCGATCGAGGTGGTGATGGTCGGCGACTGGCTCCTGCACCGCGGCCACCTCCGGCTCGACCCCCTGCAGCGTCTCTTGGACGACCAACCCTGGCGAGTCGCCGCCCCCCTCGTGCGGCGCATGCTCCCCTGGATGGACCCGGCAGCAGCGAGCCTGCAGGAGAGCCGGCTCCGTTGCCTGGTCGTCGCCTCCGGGCTGCCCCGGCCCGCCGTCAACGTCGACCTCCACGACGCCGCCGGGCGGTTCCTGGCTCGTGGCGACCTCGTCTACGTGGTGTGGCGGCTCCTCCTCGAGTTCGAGGGTCGCCAGCATGCGCTCGACGTCCGCCAGTTCCAGCACGACGTCCATCGCTACGGACGGTTGCGCGAGGAGGCGTGGGCGTACCTCCAGGTGACGTCGGAGATGCTCGCCCATCCACGGACGACGGTGCTGGAAGTGCATCGAGCACTCGTGCGCGCGGGCTACGACGGACCGGCGCCACACTTCGGCCGGACGTGGCACGCTCTCCTGGCGGCTCCCTTGGTCGGCGCCCCCGGAACCAGCGGTGCTCTTTCCACCTTCTGAGGTCTGTTCGGGTGGTTGATCCACCGCTCGGCACGAGGACACACCATTCGGTGGAGGAGTCACCGCTCGGGTGGGTGACAGGATGTGCCCGTGGAGGCACGGGATCGGGTGGTGGGCTGGCTGGGACCGGCGGCGGTGGCGCTGCTGGCGCTCGGGCTGCGGGTGTGGCACCTGGGTCGGCCGAACCTGCTCGTCTTCGACGAGACGTACTACGCCAAGGACGCCTTCTCCCTGCTGCAGCACGGCTACGTCCAGGACTTCGTGTCCGACGCGAACGAGAAGATCGTCGACGGCGTCCTGACCGGGCTGACGAACGGCCAGCCGGCCTACATCGCGCACCCGGACGGCGGGAAGTGGCTGATCGCGGTCGGCGAGGCGATCTTCGGCATGAACTCCTTCGGCTGGCGGATCAGCGCCGCGGTCGTCGGCGCGCTCACGGTCCTGGTGCTGGCCCGCCTGGTGCTGCGGCTCACCGGGTCCGTGTGGGTGGGGTGCCTCGCGGGACTCCTGCTCTGCCTCGACGGGCTGCACTTCGTCATGTCGCGGACGGCGCTGCTCGACGTCTTCCTGACGTTCTGGGTCGTCGCGGGGGTGGCCTGTCTCGTCGCTGACCGCGACGCCGTGCGCGAGCGGCTGGGCACCTACGTCCACTGGCGGCCGTGGCAGCTGGCCGCCGGCGTGTGCTTCGGCATGGCCGTGGGCACCAAGTGGAGCGGGCTCTACGTCCTCGCGGCGTTCGGCGTGGTGGTCGTCGTGTGGGAGGTGCTGGCCCGCCGCACCTACGCCCGGACGCACGCCGCGCACGGCGCGAGCGACGCGGACGTGTCGACGGTGCCGCGGTTCGGCTGGGTCCGCACGACCCTCGCGACGGGCCTGCCCGCGTTCGGCTACCTCGTGCTCGTCGCCCTGGTCGTGTACCTGCTCACCTGGACCGGGTTCCTGCTGCACCAGGAGGCGTACGCCGTCCGGTACGGGCTCGGCGACCCGTCGTGGGGGTCGTACGTCAGCTCACCGACGCCGGGCTTCCTCGGCGGGGTGCTCGACGCGTTCCGCTCCCTGTGGCACTTCCACGTCATGGTCTTCGACTTCCACACCGGCTCCTACCTCGCGGGCAAGACCCACCCGTACGCGTCGAACCCGGCCGGCTGGCTGCTGCTCGAGCGGCCCGTCGCGTTCGACGCGCAGTTCAAGCTCCCGGCCACCGCGTGTGGGGCCCCCGAGGGCTCGACGTGCATCCGCGAGGTCACCGCGCTCGGCAACCCGGCGGTGTGGTGGCCGGCCGCCGTCGCCGTCGTGGCCGCGGTGGTCGCCTGGATCCGCACCCGCGACGGTCGCTGGGCGGTGCCGGTCGTCGGCGTCGCGGCGGGCTGGCTGCCCTGGTTCGGCAGCACCGACCGACCGATCTTCAGCTTCTACGCCGTGCTCGTGGTGCCGTTCATGATCGTGGCGCTGTGCCTGCTCGTCGACGAGGCCCGACACTGGGCCGACACCGCCCAGCGACGCTACGCGGTCGGCCTCGGCGTCGGACTGCTGGTCGTCGCCGTCGTCGCGTGCTTCTGGTACTTCCTGCCGATCTGGACCGACCGGACCATCCCCTACGACGCGTGGCTCGACCGGATGTGGTTCCGCCGCTGGATCTGAGGCCTGCGCCCCGTCCCGCGATCAGCGCGCGGCGGCGCGGGTCGCGGTCCGACCCTCGAGCGCGAGGCCGAGGATCCACGCGATCTCCTGCGCGGCGACGGCCGCAGGCTTCGACGGTCGCGTGATCGAGGAGAGCACGAGCCGCACCACCGCCTCGACGGCCACGACGAGCTCGGCGTCGTCGAACGGCAGCGGCGCGAACCGGTCCAGCAGCTCCTGCCGCACGACGAGCGACGCGGCCTCGACGATCTCGCCCGACTCGGTGGTGAGGACGCTGAGCAGGTCGCCGTCCTGCTCCGACGGCACCGACGTGACGATCGTGCGGACGAGCAGGCTGCGCTCCCCGAGCTCGAGCGCGCCCTCGCACGCCGACCGGACGGCCTCGACCACGTCGTCCGCGGCTCGCAGCCGGTCCCGCACGACGGCGAGGAACCGGTCGAGCTCGCGCAGGGCGAGCGCCTGGGCGAGCGCGTGCTTGGTGCCCAGCTCGTTGTGCACCGTCTGACGGCTCACCCCGGCGAGGCGCGCGATGCGCGCCATCGTGACGGCCGTCCACCCGTCGTCCTCCACCACGTGCTGGGCGGCGTCGAGCAGGCGTTCGCGGGTCGAGGGCACACCCGCACGGTACGCCCCCGCGCCCAGCGCCAGGTCGGTCATGTCGCCTGCAGCGCGGCGGCCAGGTCGTCGGTCGTGTCCAGGGCGGACACGTCGGGACGGGCCTTCGCACCGATGGCCTGACGAGCCACCCGCACCTCGGCGGGCCGGCCGATCGAGACGGCGCCGCGCAGGACCCCGTCGTCGAGCAGGAACGCGGTGAAGTCGCGCGCCTCGAGCGAGCCGCGCACGACGAGCTCGTGGGCCGCCGCGGGCCATCCGGTCACCTGCAGCGTGTGGCCGTACTGGTCGGACCAGCACCACGGGACCTCGTCGAAGGCCGCGTCCTGGCCGGCGACGTTGCGGCCGACGGCCGTGCCGTGGTTCTGCGCGCCCTGCCAATGCTCGACCCGTTCGGGACCGCCGCGCAGCACGCTGGGGCGCAGCACGACGTCGCCCGCGGCGTAGACGTCGGGGGCGCTCGTGCGGCCATGGTCGTCGACGACCACGGCTCCGCGCTCGACGGCGAGGCCTGCGGCGGCGGCGAGCTCGCCGTTCGGCGCCATCCCGACGGCCACGACGACCACGGGCGCGGACCAGCGCCGACCGTCCGCCGCCTCGACGACCGTCTCGCCGTCGTCGCCGGCGACGATCGCGGTGACCTCGACGCCGAGCTGCAGGTCCGTGCCGTGCGTGGTGTGCAGCTCGGCGCACAGCGCACCGAGGTCGGGCGGCAGGAGGTGCTGCAGCGGCGACGCGGCCGCCTCGAGAAGGGTCACCTCGGCGCCGAGCTCCCGCGCGCTGGCGGCGATCTCGGACCCGATGAGCCCCGCCCCGACGACCACGAGCCGGCCGCCGGGACGCAGCGCCTCGAGCACGCCGTCGACGTCGGCCAGGTCGCGGAGGGTCCGGACGCCGGGCGCGTCGGGTGCGGTGATCGCCTCGAGCGTCCGGGCCCGACCTCCGGTGGCCAGCACCAGGCTGCCGTAGTCGAGCTCCTCCCCCGACGCCAGCGTGACGCGGTGCGCCTCGACGTCGATGGCAGCGACCCGCTCGCCCGTGCGCAGGTGCACCCGCTGCGCCTCGTAC
>NZ_LUNF01000269.1:0-3759 GCF_001626145.1 Aeromicrobium sp. REDSEA-S32_B7 | reverse complement strand
CCGGTCGAAGCCCTTTCGGAGACCACACCCAGCACCAGCCGAAGCAGCGCACCCGCAGGCCGACGACCATCGCAGCCCACGCAGCCGCAGGGCGACGACGAGGACGACAACGAACCCCGTCAGCGCAGCCCGGGCGAACGTCGGAGGGCGAGCTGGAGCAGGCGGTCGACGAGCTCGGCGTAGCTGATGCCGGTGGCCTCCCAGAGGACGGGGAACATCGACGTCGACGTGAAGCCGGGCATCGTGTTGATCTCGTTGATGACGAGGCCGTCGGGGGCGGAGTCGGTGGCGAAGAAGTCGACGCGGGCCAGGCCCTCGCCACCGATGGCGGTGAAGGCCTTCACGGCGTAGTCGCGGATGCGGGCGGCGAAGACGTCGGAGATGTCGGCGGGCACCAGGTTGACGCTCGTGCCGTCGAGGTACTTCGCCTCGAAGTCGTAGAAGTCGTGCGTGGTGTCGTCGTTGCGGACCTCGCCGACGACGCTCGCGAGGGGCGTGCCGTCGGGCTGCTGGATGACGCCGACCTCGAGCTCGCGCTTGTTGACCGCGGCGGCCTCGACGATCACCTTGGGGTCGTGCTTGCGGGCGGCCTCGACCGCCTCGACGAGGAACCCGGCGTCGTCGACCTTGGTGACGCCCGAGCTCGACCCGGCCCGGGCCGGCTTGACGAACACGGGCAGTCCGAGTGCGCCGACCCGCGCGAGCACCTTGTCGCGCTCGGTGTCCCACTGGGCGGGCAGGATCGTCACGTACGGGATCTGCGGCAGGCCGGCGGCCGCGAACACCGTCTTGGTGAACGGCTTGTCCATGCCGACCGCGCTGGCCAGCACCCCAGCCCCCACGTAGCGGACGCCCGCGACCTCGAGCAGACCGGCTCGCCGTCGACGGCCACCTCGGGCAGTCCGCTCGCCGGCACCGGGGCGGAGAGGTCGTCGCGCACCCAGCGACCGTCGGGCGTGATGCCCACGGTGAGGACGTCGTAGCGCTCGCGGTCCACGACCGCGACGACGTTGCGTGCGGTGAGGCAGGAGACCCCGTGCTCACTGGAACGCCCGCCGAACAGGACGACGACCCGGGGACGGGCGGGCACGGTGCTGGAGGTCTCGTTCATCGCCCGTCAGCCTAGCCCGCGTCGGCGACGTGCCGCGGGAGCCTATGGAACATGTCACGGCGGAAGAGGCCCTCGGCCCCTGGGCTGTGTCGGCGGCGGCCTGCACAATGGAGGTCATGCACGGACCCGAGCTCTCGTCGTCGACCATCGCCGTCGGAGCCGGGCGTCCTGCTCGCACCCCGGGGGCCCCGCTGAACGCGCCGATCACGCTGGCCAGCGCCCTCGTCCCCGGCGGCGAGTCCGAGTACGGACGTCACGGCAACCCGGCGTGGACCGCGTTCGAGGAGGTGCTGGGAGCCCTGGAGGGCGGTCGCGCCCTCGCGTTCGCGTCGGGTCAGGCGGCCTGCGCGGCCGTGTTCGACCTCGTGCCCGCCCGCGCGGCCGTGGTCGCCCCCGCCGGCGCCTACTCCGGCACGCTGGTGCAGCTGCGCGAGCGCGCCCGACGCGGACTCATCGACCTGCGGCTCGTCGACGTCACCGACACCCAGGCCGTGGTCGACGCCGCCGACGACGCCGCACTCGTCTGGCTGGAGTCGCCCACCAACCCGCTGCTGGAGGTCGCCGACGTCGAGCACATCGCCGCCGAGGCGGCGCGCGCCGGCACGGCGGTCGCCGTCGACAACACGTTCGCGACGCCGCTGCGCCAGAAGCCGCTCGAGCTGGGCGCCGACTTCGTCGTGCACTCGGCCTCCAAGCTCATCTCCGGGCACAGCGACGTGATCCTCGGCGCCGTCGTCACGGGCAACCCCCGGGCGCACCGCGCCATCGAGGCCCGCCGCGCGAACCTCGGCGCCATCCCCGGCGCGATGGAGTGCTGGCTCGCCACCCGCGGCATCCGCACGCTGCACGTGCGCCTCGACCGCGCGGAGGCGAACGCGCGCGAGATCGCCCGACGTCTGCAGTCGTCGTCGGTGGTCTCCGGCATCCGCTACCCCGGCTGGGGCACCATCCTGTCCTTCGAGGTGCAGGGCGGACCGGACATGGCGCAGAAGGTCACCGAGCAGTCCGACGTCATCACCCACGCCACGAGCCTCGGCGGCGTGGAGTCCACCTGGGAGCGACGTCGCCGTCACGCGGCGGAGCCCGCCGTGGTGCCCGAGGCGCTCGTGCGTCTCTCGGTGGGCATCGAGGACGTCGAGGACATCTGGTACGACGTCGAGCGGTCCCTCGCGGCGATCTGACGCCCGCACAGGGCGACGCGAGGGTCAGCGGACCTCGGGCTTGGCCTCGCGCGAGATGAGCGCCTTCACGAGCGCCTCGGGGTCCATCTCGCCCGCGATGAGCGCCGCGACGTGGGCGACGATCGGCATGTCCACGTCGTGGGCGGCGGCGAGCTCCGCGACGGAGCGGCACGACTTGACGCCCTCGGCGACCTGACGGGTCTGCGCCGTCACCTCCTCGACGCTCAGGCCCTGGCCGAGCTTCTCGCCGAAGGTGCGGTTACGCGACAACGGCGACGAGCAGGTGGCCACCAGGTCGCCCATGCCGGCGAGCCCCGAGAAGGTCAGCGGGTCGGCCCCGATCGCGACGCCGAGCCGTGCGGTCTCGGCGAGACCGCGCGTGATCACCGACGCCTTCGTGTTGTCGCCGAAGCCGAGACCGATGCACACGCCGACGGCCAGGCCGATCACGTTCTTCGTGGTGCCGCCGAGCTCGCAGCCGATGACGTCGGTGTTCGTGTAGGGGCGGAACGCCGCCGTGTGGCACAGCTTCTGCAGCCGCTCGGCGACGGCCTGGTCGGCGCACGCCACCACGCTGGCCGCCGGCTCCCGCCGGGCGATCTCCTTCGCGAGGTTCGGGCCGGTGACCACGGCGATGCGCTCGGGACCGGCACCGGTCAGCTCGGCCACCACCTCGCTCATCCGCAGGTGCGTGCCGAGCTCGACGCCCTTCATCAGGCTGACCATCACCGCGGCGTCGTCGATCGCGTCGCCCCAGTCGCCGAGGTTGGCGCGCAGCTGCTGCGACGGCACGGCGAGCACCACCACCTCCGCGTCGGCGAGCGCCTCGCGCGGGTCGTGGGTGGCGCGGATGGTCTCCGGGAGCGCGATGCCGGGCAGGTAGTCGGCGTTCTCGTGCGTCGCGTTGATCGCGTCGCACAGCTCGGCGCGGCGGCCCCAGAGACGCACGTCGTTGCCCGCGTCGGCCAGCACCAGCGCGAACGCGGTGCCCCACGATCCTGCTCCCATCACGGCGGTCCTGGCCATCACGGCTCCTTCGGGGTGTCGTCCGCGCCGGACGGGGCGGGGTCGGCTGGAGAGGCGACGTCGTCGGTCGCGTCGGTCGGTGCACGGTACGCGGTCCGGGTGGCCCTCGCCACCGGCCGTCCGCTCGTGCCGCTCGCTCAGTGGGGCGCGCAGCGCATCCTCTGGCCGTACACGAAGCTCCCGCGGTTCCTGCCGCGCAAGACGATCCACGTCGTGGTGGGCGATCCGGTCGACCTGTCCGACCTCGTCGGCCTGCCGATCACCGAGGACGTCCTGCGCACGGCCACCGACCGGCTGATGGACACGCTGACCGCCATGGTCGGCGAGATCCGCGGCGAGCTTCCGAGCGGCCCTCGGATCGACGTGCACACGCTCGCCGCCCCCCGGACCGCGTACCGTGCACCGACCGACGCGACCGACGACGTCGCCTCTCCAGCCGAC
>NZ_LUNF01000268.1:0-2627 GCF_001626145.1 Aeromicrobium sp. REDSEA-S32_B7 | reverse complement strand
GGTCGAGGGTGCGACGGCAGCGGTCGAGCAGCTCGCGCGACGGCACGCCGCGCGACGTGTGGTACGCGGCCGTCTTGGTCAGCCGGACGGGGACGCCGGGCTGCGCGGCGACCCGGTACGTGGTCTTCGCGAGGTCGTCGCCGGTGACGACCCGGCTGGTGAACTCGTTCTCGGTGACGATGTCGTGGTCGGCCATCACGCCGAGCGTCATGCCGCTCTCGGCGCACCGGAAGCCGAGCGCGACCCGGCCGGTGTCGCTGTCGCCCTCGTTCGTCTGCGGCTCCAGCACCCGACGGGTGAGCTGCTCGGCCTTGCGCGGGTCGCTGCCCTCGCCCATGGCCTTGTGCCGGACGTGGTACTCGTCCTCGCCGTCCTGACGGTTGAGGATCTGCGAGGAGATCGCCACGGGGGCGGGGTCGTCGAGCAGCGTCACCTCGAACGTCATCACCGCAAGGTGCTTCTGCTCGAGGCTGACCATGCGCGTCGACTCCACCAGCACCCGCTTGCCCGACGGGGTGCGCCACAGCAGCCGACGTCGGAGCACGCCGTCGCGCAGGTCGAGCGAGCGCTCGTACTCGTGCAGGTCGGCGACCGAGAGCAGCAGCGGCTCGTCGTCGACGTAGAGCCGGATGATCTTCGCGTCCGGGGCGTTGACGATCGTCTGACCGACGCGCGCGAACCCGAAGGCCTCCTCGGCGTGCTGGATGGGCCACGTCTCGTGGAAGCCGTTCACGAAGGTGCCGTGCGTGTGGGAGTCGCGGCCCTCCTCGACGTTGCCGCGCAGCCCGAGGTAGCCGTTGCCGACGGCGAACAGCGTCTCGGTGAGGCCGAGGTCGCCGGCGTCGTAGCGACGCTCGGTGAGCCGCCACTCGTCGGCGGGCCAGCGCGAGCGGTCGAGGAAGTCGCGCACGGGCGGCGCCTCGTGCGACGGTCCGAGGCCACGGTCCTCGTCGACGGGCTCGGTGGGCTGGTCCAGCGGCGACATCAGACGAGCTCCTGCAGGTCGTCGACGACGACGTCGGCGCCGTGCTCGCGCAGCGCGTCGGCGCCCGCCCCGCGGTCGACCCCGACGACGAGACCGAAGCGTCCGGCCCGACCCGCCGCCACGCCCGACGTCGCGTCCTCGAGCACCACGGCTCGCGACGGCTCGACGTCGAGCTGTTGCCCGGCGAACAGGTAGGTGTCGGGTGCCGGCTTGCCCGCCAGCTGCCGGTCGGCGGCGACGGCGCCGTCGACGATGATCGGGAACCGCTCGATGAGACCGGCGGCGCGCAGGACCTTCGGGGCGTTGCGCGAGCTGGAGACGACGGCCACGCGCGTGCCGCGCTCGGCGAGTGCGTCGAGCAGGGCGACGGAGCCGGGGTAGGCCTGGACGCCGTCGCGGTCGAGGATCTCCTCGAAGAGGACGTTCTTGCGGTTGCCGAGCCCGCCGACCGTCTCCTCCTCGGGCGCGTCGTCGGGCGTGCCCTCGGGCAGCTCGATGCCGCGCGACTCCAGGAAGGAGCGGACGCCGTCGTAGCGCGGCTTGCCGTCGACGTAGCGGTAGTAGTCGTCGTCGGTGTACGGCTCCTCGACACCGCGCTCGCTCAGCACGTCGTTGAACATCTTGTCCCAGGCGCGCCGGTGCACCTCGGCGGTCGGCGTGATCACGCCGTCGAGGTCGAAGAGGGCCGCGTCGTAGTCGCTCCAGTCCACGCGAGAAGCGTAGGCGGGTCTCGTGTCGGCCACGTGAACGGTGTCGAGTTCGGGCGCGGAGCTGGCGGCGCTCGCGCTCGTCGAGGTGCGCGGGCCGCGACTCGCGTCGGAGCACGGATGCAGACTCTTGCGTGCCGTCGGCGCAGGCGCTGGCGACCCGTCCCACGCGTGCGTCGGGACACACGGACCTCGCCGAAGTGGTGGGCGGGGCCGGTCGCGACCATGCTGGGCGTCATGGCCTTCCCCGACGACGACCTCGCCGCCCTCGCCGCGGCCCACGGCGTGGCCGTGTCCTACGAGGGGTCCGACCGCAGCCCGGTCGACGTCGACCCCGACGTGGTCGTCGCGGTGCTGTCCGAGCTCGGTGTCGACGCGAGCACGCCGGAGTCGGTCGCGAGCGCCCTGGACGCCGTCCGGTCGACCCGCTCGCCCGTGCCCGGCACGGTGGCCGTGGTGCAGGGCCAGGCCCGCGACCTCGGCGTGCACGGTCGGATCGAGCTGGAGGACGGCACCACCCTCGACGTCGACGGCACGCTGCCGGCCGACCTGCCCCTGGGCTGGCACCGCCTCGTCACCGACGACCGCGACGAGGTCACGGTCGTCGTGGCGCCGGCGCGGCTGCCGGAGGTGCCGCGGACCTGGGGCTGGATGCTGCAGCTGTACTCCGTCCACTCGTCGGGCTCGTGGCAGATGGGCGACCTCGCCGACCTCGCCGAGCTGGCCCGGCGCGCCGCGACCGAGCAGGGCGCGGGGGTCCTGCTCGTCAATCCCGTGCAGGCGTTCGTGCCGTCGACGCCGCTCGTCCGCTCGCCGTACTCGCCGTCGAGCCGACGCTTCGCCAGCCCGCTCTACCTGCGCGTCACCGACGTGGCCGCCTTCGCCGCCGCCGACGACGCCACCCGCGAGGAGGTGCTGGGGCTCGCGCCCGACCC
>NZ_LUNF01000267.1:0-9146 GCF_001626145.1 Aeromicrobium sp. REDSEA-S32_B7 | reverse complement strand
GAGCGCCAGCGAGGAGACTCCGACAGGAATCGGGAGGACCCTCCACGGCGCAGCCGTCCCTCAGGGACGGCTCCTGTCCTGCGCTCCGAGCGCCAGCGAGGAGACTCCGACAGGAATCGGGAGGACCCTCCACGGCGCAGCCGTCCTTCCGTGACGGCTCCCATCGCAGGTGCACGTTTACGTGGGGCCCCAAGCAAACGTGCGCTGGGGGCGTCAGCTTGCGTGGGGGAGAGCGTGTTCACGTGGGGCCCCACCCGAACGTGCGCTGCGGGCGTCGGTTCACGTGGGGCCCACGTCAACGTGCGCTGGGGGCGTCACTTTGCGTGGGGGCGAGCTTGTTTACGTGGGGCCCCACGCAAACAGGCCCGGGCGGTGGGGGTGGGGCGGGACGCAAATCGGCCCCGGACCGGGGTCCGGGGCCGACGCGTGGGGGTCAGGCGAGGTCGTAGGCGCGCTCGCGGTGGAGGGCGGAGTCGAGGCCGCCCTCCTCGTGGTCGGGGTCGACGCGCAGGCCGATCGTCTTCTTCAGCGCCAGCGCGATGACGAGGGTCAGCACGAAGGAGTAGGCCAGCACCGCGCCGGCGGCGGTGGCCTGCACACCGAGCAGGCGCAGCCCGCCGCCGTGGAGCAGGCCGGCTTGGCCGCTGGGGGCGTCGGCGGTGGCGATCAGGCCGACCATGAGCGTGCCGACCACGCCGCCGACGAGGTGCACGCCGACGACGTCGAGGGAGTCGTCGTAGCCGAAACGCTCCTTCAGGCCGAGGGCGAGCGGGCACACGATGCCGCCCGCGACGCCGACCAGGATCGCGCCCATGGGGCTCACCGCGCCGCACGACGGGGTGATGGCGACGAGGCCCGCGATCGCGCCCGACGCCGCACCCATGGTCGTGGCGTGGCCGTCGCGGACGATCTCGACGCCGAGCCAGGCGAGCATCGCGGCGCACGTGGCGACGAAGGTCGTGAGCATGACGACCGACGCGTTGTGGCCGGCGGCGAGGGCGGAGCCGCCGTTGAACGCGTACCAGCCGGCCCACAGCAGACCGGCGCCCAGCAGGGTCAGCGGCAGGTTGTGCGGACGCGGCGCGGTGCCCCATGTGCGCCGCTTGCCGAGGACGATGGCGATCGCGAGCGCTGCCGCGCCGGAGTTGATGTGCACGGCCGTGCCACCGGCGTAGTCGACCGCCTTCAGCTTGTTCGCGATCCAGCCGCCGACCGTCGAGCCGTCCGTCGCGTCGAAGGCGAACACCCAGTGCGCGACGGGGAAGTAGACCAGCACCGCCCAGACGGCGGCGAAGACCATCCAGCTGCTGAACTTCATGCGGTCGGCCGCCGCGCCGGAGATGATCGCGACCGTGATCGCCGCGAACAGCGCCTGGAAGACGGCGAAGAGCGCGAGCGGCAGCGCGGTGTCCTTCTCGGTGAGCACCCCGCCGAGCCCGGCGTACTCGGTGACGTTGCCGAGCAGCCCGGCGCCCCCGTACGAGTCGCCGAACACCATCGAGTAGCCGAAGAGCACCCAGAGGATGCCGACGACGGCGACGGCGCCGAACGTCATCACCATCATGTTGAGGCTGCTCTTGACGCTGACCATGCCCCCGTAGAAGAGCGCCAGTCCCGGCACCATCATCGTCAGACCGATGATGCAGCTCAGGATGAAGGCGGTGGTGCCTGTGTCCATGTCCATGTCTCCTGCTGTGGCCCGCACTCCCGCGGGCGTCTCAGCACAGTGGACTCTGTCTACTTTGCGTTGACATGACGTCGACGTAACAACGTTGCGTCGCACCACCTGGACCGCCTTCCCGGTCCCGCGGCGACTCGACGCGCCCTCGTCCGGCGCGCCCCGGCGGCCGCTTCGAGGCCGCGTCTCGTCACGGACTTCTCACGCTCGGGAAACACGACCGTCATCTGCGTTCTGTCTACTCAAAGTAGACAAAGATTCACGCCAGTGGATAGGCTCGCGACGAGGGCCTCGCACCGGCGCGGCACCCCCGAGGAGCAGCATGACCAGCACCGCATCCCCCCTGGCGACCCTGGCCAAGGAGAGCGGGACGACGTTCATCCTGGCCCTGTTCGTCGACCTCACCGGCAAGCCCTGCGCCAAGCTCGTGCCCGTCGAGGCGGTGGAGGAGCTCGCCCGCGAGGGCGTCGGCTTCGCCGGCTACGCGGCGGGAGCGATGGGTCAGGAGCCCAAGGACCCCGACATCATGGCGATCCCCGACCCGGCCTCGTTCACGCCGGTGCCGTTCGTCAAGGAGGGCCTCGCCCTCGTGCACTGCGACCCCCACGTGGAGGGCGAGCCGTGGCGCTTCGCCCCGCGCGTCATCCTGCGCCGCATGATCGAGCGTGCCGCCGAGCGCGACCTGTCGGTCTACCTCGGCGCCGAGATCGAGTACTTCCTCGTGGCCAAGGACGAGCGCGGTGCGCTCGTCACCGCCGACCCCTCCGACTCCGCCGCGCGCCCCTGCTACGACGCGCGCGGCGTGACCCGCATGTTCGACCACCTCGCGTCGGTCTCGACGGCGATGAACCAGCTCGGCTGGGGCAACTACGCCAACGACCACGAGGACGGCAACGGCCAGTTCGAGCAGAACTTCGACTACGCCGACGTCCTCACCACCGCCGACCGCGTCATCACCGCGCGCTACCTGATCTCGATGCTCGCCGAGCAGCGCGGCATGACCGCGACGTTCATGCCGAAGCCGTTCGGCGACCGCACCGGCAGCGGGCTGCACATGCACCTGTCGCTGTGGAAGGACGACGAGCCGCTCTTCCCCGCGGCCGACGACCCGCGCGGCCTCCCCACCTGGTGCGCGTGCCCGACGGCAACCGCATCGAGCTGCGCGGCGGCGACGGCTCCGCCAACCCGTACCTGGCGGCTGCCGGCGCGATCGGCGCGGTGCTCGACGGCGTCGAGCGTCGCCTCGACCCCGGCGCGCCCGGCGGCAGCGACGACGCCGACCGCGCGCCCCTGCCGCTCACCCTCCTGCACGCCGTGGAGGCCCTCGAGGCCGATCCCGCCGTGTCGGGCGTGCTCGACAGCGTCGGCCCCGACGTGGCCCGCTACTTCGCCGACCTCAAGCGCGAGGAGTTCTTCACCTGGCACAGCCAGGTGAGCGCCTGGGAGGTCGACCACTACCTGACGGCCTTCTGAGCCGCCCCACCCCTGACGCACCTCGAAGGAGACACCCCATGTGCGGCATCGTCGGACTCCACCTCCGCAACCCCGACCTGTATCCCCGACTCGGTGAGCTGCTCACCGGCATGCTCTGCGAGATGGAGGACCGCGGTGCGGACTCCGCGGGGGTCGCCGTCTACGGCGACCCCACCTGGGCCCCGCCCGGCGTGGCCACCGTGTCGGTGCTCGCCGACGGCGTCGACGCCACGACGCTCGCCGAGCAGCTGACGGCGGCGGTGGGCAGCGACGTCGACGTCACGACCGCCGGCCCGACGCTGCTCGTGCACGGGCCGGTGGAGGCGTCGACGCTCGCCGCCGCGGTGCGCGCGACGGCGCCGGACGCGCTGGTCATCGGCTTCGGCGAGGACCTCGCCGTGCTCAAGGGTGTCGGACGTCCGCGCGACCTCGCCGCGACCTTCGGGCTCCCGTCCGCGCAGGGCTGGCAGGGCGTCGGGCACACGCGCATGGCCACCGAGTCGGCCGTGACCCCCGCGGGCAGCCACCCCTACGCCGTCGGGCCCGACCAGTGCATGGTGCACAACGGCTCGTTCCACAACTACCCGACGATCCGCCGCGAGCTGGAGGCGCGCGGCGTCCGGTTCGACAGCGGCAACGACACCGAGGTCGGCGCCCGCTTCGTCGCCCAGTGCCTCGAGGACGGGCTCGACGTGGAGACCGCGCTCAAGGAGCTGTGCCGTACGTTCGACGGCTTCTACACGCTGCTCGTCTCGAACCGCGACTCCTTCGCCGTCGTGCGCGACGCCATCGCCTGCAAGCCGGCCGTGGTCGCCGAGACCGACGACTGGGTCGCGATGGCGTCGGAGTACCGCGCGCTCGTGGGGCTGCCCGGCATCGAGTCGGCCCGCCTGTTCGAGCCGGAGCCGGAGCGGATCTACGCATGGACCCGCTGACCGCGACGCCCACCCCGACCTCCCACCGGAAGGACCCCACCATGGCCGCCACGCTCGAGCTCGACCTCGCCGTCAGCACCCTCCGCGAGGTCAACGCGCGCCTGCACGACCCCGACCTCGGCGCCGACGACGTCGTCGTCACGCACCCGGCGGGTCGGCACAGCGTCGCGGTCGGGCTGAACCGTCCGATGACCGTGACGGTCAAGGGCCACGTCGGCTACTACGCGGCGGGCATGAACCAGTCGGCCGACGTCGTCGTCGAGGGCAACGTGGGCGTCGGGGTGGCCGAGAACATGATGAGCGGCTCGGTGTGGGTGAAGGGCAGCGCGTCGCAGTCGGCGGGCGCCACCGCCCACGGCGGGCTGCTGGTCGTCGAGGGCGACGCCGCCGCCCGCTGCGGGATCTCGATGAAGGGCGTCGACATCGTCGTCGGCGGGAGCATCGGCCACATGAGCGCCTTCATGGCGCAGGCCGGCCGGCTCGTCGTCCGTGGCGACGCGGGCGACGCGCTCGGCGACTCCATCTACGAGGCCCGCATCTACGTGCGCGGCACGGTCGCGTCGCTGGGCGCCGACTGCGTGGCCAAGGAGATGCGACCCGAGCACCACGAGGAGCTCGCGACGCTGCTCAAGAGCGCCGGCTACGAGGACGACGACACCCACGCCTACACGCGCTACGGCTCCGCGCGCAGCCTCTACCACTTCCACGTCGACAACACGTCGGCCTACTGACACCGAGGGCAGCCACCATGACCCAGTACCGCACGCAGCCGCGCACGTCGGCGACCTTCGACCCGGCCACCATCGCGGAGATCCAGCGCGCCGCCGACACCGGCATCTACGACATCCGCGGCTGGGGCGCCAAGCGTGCCCTGCCGCACTTCGACGACCTGCTGTTCCTGGGCGCGAGCATGTCGCGCTACCCGCTCGAGGGCTACCGGGAGCGGTGCGGCACCGACGTCGTGCTCGGCGACCGGCACGCGAAGTACCCCCTGCACCTCGAGACGCCAGTAACGATCGCCGGCATGAGCTTCGGTGCGCTGTCGGGCCGGGCCAAGGAGGCGCTGGGCCGTGGCGCGAGCGAGGTGGGCACGTCGACGACGACCGGCGACGGCGGCATGACGCCGGAGGAGCGCAGCCAGAGCAAGCACCTCGTCTACCAGTACCTGCCGTCGCGCTACGGCATGAACCCCGACCACCTGCGCCAGGCCGACGCGATCGAGGTCGTGCTGGGCCAGGGCGCCAAGCCGGGCGGCGGCGGCATGCTGCTCGGGCAGAAGATCACCGAGCGGGTCGCCCAGATGCGCACGCTGCCGCAGGGCGTCGACCAGCGCAGCGCGTCGCGCCACCCCGACTGGACCGGCCCGGACGACCTGACGATCAAGATCGGCGAGCTCCGCGAGATCACCGAGTGGGAGAAGCCCGTCTACGTGAAGGTCGGCGCCACGCGCACCTACTACGACGTGAAGCTGGCGGTGCACGCCGGCGCCGACGTCGTCGTGGTCGACGGCATGCAGGGCGGGACGGCCGCCACGCAGGAGGTGTTCATCGAGCACGTCGGCATCCCCACGCTCGCGGCGATCCCGCAGGCCGTCCAGGCCCTGCAGGAGCTCGGCGTCCACCGCAAGGTCCAGCTGATCGTCTCCGGCGGCATCCGCACCGGCGCCGACGTGGCGAAGGCGATGGCCCTCGGGGCCGACGCGGTCGCGATCGGCACGGCCGCCCTGGTCGCGCTCGGCGACAACGACCCGCGGTGGCAGGCCGACTACGAGGCGCTCGGCACGAGCGCCGGGGCCTACGACGACTTCCAGGAGGGCAAGGACCCGGCCGGCATCACGACGCAGGACCCCGAGCTGCAGCAGCGGCTCGACCCGGTCGAGGGCGGTCGGCGGCTCGCGAACTACCTGCGCGTGCTGACGATGGAGGCGCAGACCATCGCACGCGCGTGCGGCAAGGCGCACCTGCAGCACCTCGAGCCCGAGGACCTCGTCGCCATCACCATCGAGGCTGCCGCGATGGCGAGGGTGCCGCTCGCGGGCACGTCGTGGATCCCGGGCCAGACCGCGGGCGGGTCCTGGTGAGCGCGTCGCGTGCCGTCGTCGTCGGCGGTGGGCTGATCGGGCTGTCCATCGCGCGGGCGCTCACGGAGCGGGGGCTCACCGACGTGCTCGTGCTGGAGCGCGGGCTCCTCGCGAGCGGCGGCACCGGCAAGTCCAGCGGCATCGTGCGGGCGCACTACGGGGTGCCGTCGATCGCCGCGATGGCCTGGCGCAGCCTGCCTGTGTTCGAGGCGCTCGGCGCCGAGGTCGGCTTCCGCCAGGTCGGCTACACGGTGGTGGTCGGCGAGGAGAACGCCGGACCGTTGAAGGACAACACCGCCATGCACCAGGGCCTCGGCATCGAGGTCGACCTCGTCGACCCCGACCAGGTCGCGGCGCTGTGGCCGATGATGAACGTCGACGACGTGGCGCTCGGCGGCTACGAGCCGCGCGGCGGGTTCGCGGACGCCACCCAGCTGGCGCTGCACTACGGCCAGCGGGCCCGTGCCCACGGTGCGCGGGTGCGCCAGAACGCGCCGGTCGCGCGGGTCGTCACGTCGGGCAGCCGGGTGACGGGGGTCGAGCTGGCTGACGGCGAGGTGGTGGAGGCCGACCTGGTCGTGGTCGCCGCGGGCTGGTGGTCCGCGCGGCTGCTCGCCGACCTGGGCGTGGACTTCCCGGTCGAGGCCTACCGTTCGGAGCTGCTCGTCGTCGACACCGGTGCGCCCCTGCCCGACCTGCCCGTCGTCTCGGACCTCGTGAGCCTGCAGTACTGCCGTCTCGAGGGGTCCGGGCAGTTCCTCGTGGGCAACAGCGACCACGCCGACTTCGGCCGCAAGCTCGTCGACCCCGACCACTACTCCAACCACGCGAGCGACGCGAGCCTCGAGGCGTACGCCGAGAAGCTGCTCCACCGGTTCCCCGGCTTCCCCGACCCCTCCGTCACGCACACCTACGCGGGTGTCTACGACGTCCCGCCCGACTGGAACCCGGTCATCGGACCCGTCGGCGACGTCGACGGCCTCGTGCTCGCCGCGGGCTTCGCCGGGCACGGCTTCAAGATCAGCCCGGCCGTCGGCGACCTCGTGGCCGACCTCGTGCTCGAGGGCGACAGCACCGACCCCGACGTGCCCGCGTCGGACTTCCGCCTGTCGCGCTTCGCCGAGGGTGACCTCCTGACCAGCCTGCACCCGTACGTCGGGGCGGGGGAGATGCGGTGACCGGCGCCGCGCCGTCGCCGACGCGGTCCCGCCGGCTCGAGGTTCGCGTACGCGCCCGCCGAGCTCGAGCTGCGCACGTGGTTCGAGGCAGAGGCGGCGCGGCGCTCGCTCGACGTCGTCACCGACCGCAACGGCATCCTCTGGGCGTGGCGGCCCGGGCCGGGCGGGTCGCTCGACGACGCCGTCGTGACCGGCAGCCACCTCGACTCGGTGCCCGGTGGTGGCGAGTTCGACGGACCGCTCGGCGTCGCGTCCGCCTTCGCGGCGCTGGACCTCCTCGACGCCCGCGACGTCGGCGGCGAGCGCCCGCTGGCGATCGTCGCGTTCCCGGAGGAGGAGGGCGGCCGCTTCGGGCGCGCCTGCCTCGGCTCGCAGCTGATGACCGGCGAGCAGGACCCCGACCGGGTGCTCGGCCTGCTGGACGCCGACGGCACGTCGCTCGCGGACGCGCTCACTGGCGCCGGCCTCGACCCCGTGCACCTCGGCCGCGACGACGAGGCGCTGCGGCGCATCGGCGTGTTCGTCGAGCTGCACGTCGAGCAGGGGCGCGGTCTCGTCGACCTCGACCAGCCCGTCGCCGTCGCCTCCTCGATCCTCGGGCACGGTCGGTGGCGGCTCACCGTCACGGGCGAGGGCAACCACGCCGGCGCGACGCTCATGGCCGACCGGCGCGACCCCATGGTCGCCGCGGCGCAGGTGGTCGTCGCGGTCCGCGACCTCGCCCGCAGCCGCCACGATGCTCGGGCGACGGTTGGGCGCCTGCAGCCCGTGCCGGGAGGCACCAACGTCATCGCGTCGCGCGTCGACCTCTGGCTCGACGTGCGCCACCCCGACGACGACGTCACGCGCGCGCTCGTCGCGCAGGTGCTCGAGTCGGCGCACGCCGTGTGCGCGGCGGAGGGCTGCACCGTGGAGCTGGTCGAGGAGTCCTACAGCGGGCAGGTCCGCTTCGACGCGGGTCTGCGCGACCGGCTGCGTGGCGTGCTGCCCGACGCGCCGGTGCTGGCGACGGGCGCGGGGCACGACGCCGGCGTCCTGGCGGCGCACGTGCCGTCGGCGATGCTCTTCACGCGCAACCCCACCGGGGTCTCCCACTCCCCGGAGGAGCACGTCGACGACGCGGACGCCGAGGCCGGTGCGGCCGCCCTCGCCGACGTGCTGCAGGACCTGCTCGTGCCGCGGGAGCCCCGCTAGGATCGCCCGCATGACCGACGACGCGCCGCTGCTGCGCAACGCCGCCGGCAGTGCCCGCGACCGCGATCCGGCGGAGCCGGTCGAGGCGATGGCGCTGGAGCAGGCCATCGCGGTCAACGTCCGGCACCACCGCACGGCGGCCGGGCTGTCGGTCGCCGACATGGCGCAGCGTCTGGGGCTGTCGAAGGCGATGCTGTCGAAGATCGAGAACGCGCAGACGTCGTGCAGCCTCGCCACGCTGCAACGTCTGGCGACCGGGCTCGACGTGCCGGTCACGTCGCTCGTGCGCGGCGCCGACGAGGAGCGTCAGGCCGTGTTCACGCCGGCGGGCCAGGGTCCGCGCATCGCCCGGCACGGCACCAAGGAAGGGCACGAGTACGAGCTGCTCGGTGCGCTGCGGGGTCAGCACAAGCGGCTGGAGTCGCTCATGGTGACCCTGACGGAAGACAGCCAGACGTACCCGCTGTTCCAGCACCCGGGCACCGAGTTCCTGCACGTCCTCGAGGGCCGCATGGTCTACGGCCACGGTCGCGAGACCTACGAGCTCGGCCCCGGCGACTCCCTGCAGCTCGACGGCGAGGGCGCCCACGGCCCGGTCGAGCTCAAGG
>NZ_LUNF01000266.1:0-3410 GCF_001626145.1 Aeromicrobium sp. REDSEA-S32_B7 | reverse complement strand
CGCTCGGCCTGCTCGAGCCGACACCGCTCGCCGTGGTGCTCGTCGTCGTCGCCAGCGTCGTCACCGTCGCCGACAACGGGCTCGCGTTCACCGCCGTCGCGGAACGAGCCGGACCGTGGTGGTCGGGCAAGGCGCTCGGCGTGCAGAACACCGGCCAGTACCTCGTCAGCGCCGCCGTGCCGCCCGTGGTCGGCGTGCTCATCGCCGCCGCCGGGTACGGGTGGGCGTTCGGCCTCGTCGCCGTCCTCCCCCTGCTGGCCCTCCCCCTCGTCCCCACCGAGCGCCGCCCCCCGGACCGGGCGTCCGAGGTCCGCCCCCCTCCGCTGGTCGAGTAGCGGCCACGCGCGACGAAGGAGCGCCGTGGCCGCGTATCGAGACCACCCGGCAACGGCCCAGCGCGGACCAGCCCCCAGCGACAGCTCCGGATGGTCTCGATACGTCTCCGCCAGCTCCTCCGTCGCGGCGTCGACTACTCGACCAGCGGTAGCGCTGGTCGAGTAGCGGCCACGCGCGACAAAGGAGCGCCGTGGCCGCGTATCGAGACCTCCCGGCAACGGATCAGCGCGGCCCAACCCCCAGCGACCGCCTGGAATGGTCTCGATACGTCTCCGCCAGCTCCTTCGTCGCAGCGTCGACTACTCGACCAGCGAGACATTCCGCTGGTCGAGTAGCAGGGACGAGCTTGCGAAGTCCCTGCGTATCGAGACCACCCGGCAATGGATCAGCGCGGGCCAGCCCCCAGCGTGAGCGTGGAGTGGTCTGGTCGAGTAGCGGCACGCGCGACGAAGGAGCGTCGTGCCGCGTATCGAGACCACCCGGCAACGGCCCAGCGCGGGCCAACCCCCGGCGACCGCCCAGAGTGGTCTCGATACGCCCAACCGGGCTCCTTCGTCGCCGCTCGGCCTACTCGACCAGCGTGGTCCGCGCGGTCTCGAACGGCTCACACCGGCGGACAGAGGTCCGCGTCGGGGGTTAGGCTGTACCTACCCACCGGTAACCGACCGCTGACCTGCAGGATCAGGGTGGCCTTACCCCGCGGACAAGAACGCGAGGGGCTAGTGTCACCCCCACTGTCACGGTCGTCGCACCAAGGATTGAGGCTCCATGCAGCTCGTCGCGATCATCGTCTCCCTGGCCGTCACGGCCGTCACGATCCCCGTCACCGTCGTCGCGGTGCGTCGCATGCTCGCGGTCGTCCGCGCCGGCGGCCCCGCGCCCGGCCGCACCAACGACCCCGCGGCCCGCACGGTGAACATGGTCAAGGAGACGTTCCTCCACACCCGGATGCTCCAGTGGACGTGGATCGGTGCCCTGCACTGGTTCGTCTACCTGGCGTTCATCGTGCTCGCGACCGCCGTCGCGCAGGGCTTCGTCCAGCTGTTCGACCCGGAGTTCGTCTGGCCGATCATCGGCCACTTCTTCCTCTACGAGTGGGTCAGCGAGTTCATCGGCCTGCTCGGCGCCCTCGCGATCATCCCGCTCGCGATCTACCGCCAGGTCAAGCACCCGAAGCGCCTGCAGCGCCAGAGCCGTTTCTTCGGCTCGCGCATGGGCCAGGCGTACTTCGTCGAGTTCATGGTGTTCCTCGAGAGCATCGCGATCCTGTTCATCCGCGGCGCGGAGTACAACCTGCTCCAGGCGCGCGGCGGCGAGGACGCCGAGTACGCGACCGGTTTCCACTTCCCGATCGCCCAGCACTTCGGCAACCTGTACCCGACCGGCGCCGAGAACATCGGCACGCTCGAGGACATCATCGTCGCCATCGCGATGATCAAGGTCGTCTCGGCCATGATCTGGCTGCTCGTCATCTCCACCAACCTGACGATGGGCATCGCGTGGCACCGCTTCACCGCGTGGCCGAACATCTGGTTCAAGCGCGAGTCCGACGGCGGCACGGCCCTCGGTGGCCTCAAGCCGATCCTCGTCAACGGCGAGCCGCTCGACCTGGAGAAGATGGAGGACCTCGAGGAGGAGGACTTCGAGAAGCTCGGCGTCGGCAAGGTCGAGGACTTCTCGTGGAAGGGTCTGCTCGACTTCACCACCTGCACCGAGTGCGGCCGCTGCCAGAGCCAGTGCCCCGCCTGGAACACCGAGAAGCCGCTCAGCCCCAAGCTGCTCATGATGGGCCTGCGTGAGCACGCCTACGCCAAGATCCCCGCGCTGTCGGTGCCGGAGGACGAGCGCACCGAGGAGCAGCAGAAGGAGGTCGAGCGTCCGCTCATCGGCGACGAGGAGATGTACGGCGTCATCGACCCCGACGTCCTGTGGTCGTGCACGAACTGTGGCGCCTGCGTCCAGCAGTGCCCCGTCGACATCGAGCACGTCGACCACATCGACGACATGCGCCGCTTCCAGGTGCTCGTCGAGAGCAACTTCCCGGCCGAGCTGAACAACATCTTCAAGGGCCTGGAGCGCAAGGGGAACCCCTGGGGCATGAACCCCAAGAACCGCCTCGACTGGACCAAGGGCCTCGACTTCGAGGTCAAGCAGGTCGGTGTCGACGTCGAGAGCCTCGACGAGGTCGAGTGGCTGTTCTGGGTGGGCTGCGCCGGTGCCTTCGAGGACCGTGCGAAGAAGACCACGCAGGCCGTGGCCGAGCTGCTGCACACCGCGGGCGTCGAGTTCGCGATCCTCGGTGACGGCGAGACCTGCACCGGCGACCCGGCGCGTCGCGCCGGCAACGAGATCGTCTTCATGCAGCTGGCCATGGAGAACTCCGAGGTGCTGAAGGAGACGAAGGCCAAGAAGGTCGTCTCGACCTGCGCGCACTGCTTCAACTCCCTCAAGAACGAGTACGCCGAGTTCGGCGTCGAGCTGGAGGTCGTGCACCACACGCAGCTGCTCAACCGCCTCGTGCGCGAAGGCAAGCTGAAGCCCGTCGCTCCGAAGGCGGGCGCTGCGGCGTCGGCCGAGCCGGAGAAGACGATCACCTACCACGACCCGTGCTTCCTCGGCCGCCACAACCAGGTGTACGAGGCGCCGCGCGAGCTGCTGAGCGTCATCCCCGGTGCGAAGTTCGCCGAGATGCCGCGCAACTCCGAGCGCTCCTTCTGCTGTGGCGCCGGTGGCGCGCGCATGTGGATGGAGGAGAACCTCGGCTCGCGGATCAACGTGAACCGCACCCAGGAGGCCGTGGCCACCGGCGCCGACCAGATCGCCGTGGGCTGCCCGTTCTGCCGGGTCATGCTGTCCGACGGCCTGACGGCCCAGCAGGCGGCCGGCGAGGCACGCGAGGAGGTCGAGGTGCTCGACGTCGCACAGATGCTGCTCGCGGCCGTGAAGCGTCCTGAGGAGCCGACGGCCGAGGACGACGCCGCCGTGGTCGAGGAGGCCGAGAAGGCGACGGCTGCGGCTGCTGCCACCGAGGCCGAGCCCGACGCGAAGGACGAGGCCGACCCGGCGTCGATCAG
>NZ_LUNF01000265.1:0-2960 GCF_001626145.1 Aeromicrobium sp. REDSEA-S32_B7 | reverse complement strand
GTCCTCCTCCGTACCCCGCAGACGCCCGCTCGTGCGGTCCACCCTCGTCCGGACGCACCGCACCCCACGGTCGCGGGGGCCGTGGGGGGCGGGGTGGGGTCGGTCGGTGCTGGTCAGCGACCGAGGCCGGCCTTGTCGACCTTGCGGTGGAAGTGCATGCCGGCGAGGCCGCCGAGCGCAGCGCCCACGAGGGCCGTGGCGACGACGCCGACGAGCGCGACGACGCCCTGCAGGCTCAGGCCGGACAGGCTGTCCGGGATGCGCGGGAACGCGTTCAGGTTGTCGAACACGTTGTACTGCGAACCGGCGACGGCGCCGAGGATCGCGATGACGATCGCAGCGACGACGGCCCAGCCGAACACCGCGATGCCCTGGCGGATGCCGTCGAAGCGGGCCATGCGACCGGCGACGTAGCCGCCGCTGTAGTAGGACACGAACACGACGACGAGGAGCAGGATGACGCCGGCCCAGCCGATCTCGTCGGCGGAGATGCCCTGGTTCTGGGCTGCGTCCGTGAGGTCGGAGGTGTCGGACACGAGACCGACGCCGGCGCCGGCCGCGGCGACGAGCGCCGTCAGCAGCACGGTCATGCCGGTCGCGGTGATCCAGCCGAAGAAGGCGCAGACGATCTTGATGCCACCGAACCGCTCCTTCTCGCGGTCGACGACGTCGCGACGGTCGAGCGTCGGGTCGGTGCGGCCGGCCACCGGCTCGCGGTGGGCGGGCGCGGCGTCGCGGTGGGCCGGGGTGGCCTCGGGGCGGGGGTCGTGGGTGGTCATGGTGGGGCTCCTGTCGCTGAGCTCGATCGATCGGCGATCGGGTCTTGACTTTCACGGTAGGACGTGATCGTGATACCGGCGACTCGAACGAGGTGCCGGCGCCCCCACCGGGCTCGCGCTCAGACGTTGCGCCGGTACTGCCCCCCGACCTCGAAGAACGCCTCGGTCACCTGCTGGAGCGAGCACACGCGCGCGGCCTCCATGAGGACCGCGAACACGTTCTCGCCCGACGTGGCCGCGTCCTTCAGCCGGGTGATTGCCTCCTCCGCGCTCGACCGGTGCGCCTGCTGGAACGCGTGCACCCGGTCGAGCTGCGACTGCTTCTCCGACTCCGTCGCACGGGCCAGCTCGACGACGTGCTCCTCGCCCTCGGCGTCGGGTCGGCGGAAGGTGTTGACACCGATGATCGGCAGCGAGCCGTCGTGCTTGCGGTGCTCGTAGAGCATCGACTCGTCCTGGATCCGGCCGCGCTGGTAGCCGGTCTCCATCGCGCCCAGCACGCCGCCGCGCTCGTTGATCGCGTCGAACTCGGCCAGCACAGCAGCCTCGACGAGGTCGGTGAGCTCGTCGATGACGTACGAGCCCTGCAGCGGGTTCTCGTTCATCGCGAGGCCCCACTCACGGTTGATGATCAGCTGGATGGCGAGCGCCCGGCGCACCGACTCGGTCGTCGGCGTCGTGACCGCCTCGTCGTAGGCGTTGGTGTGCAGGCTGTTGGCGTTGTCGTAGATCGCGATGAGCGCCTGCAGGGTCGTGCGGATGTCGTTGAAGTCCATCTCCTGCGCGTGGAGGGAGCGACCCGAGGTCTGCACGTGGTACTTCAGCTTCTGGCTGCGCTCGTTCGCGCCGTACTTCTCCTTCATCGCCACCGCCCAGATGCGGCGTGCGACGCGGCCGAGCACCGAGTACTCGGGGTCCATGCCGTTGGAGAAGAAGAACGACAGGTTCGGTGCGAAGTCGTCGACGTCCATGCCGCGCGCGAGGTAGGACTCGACGTAGGTGAAGCCGTTCGCGAGGGTGAACGCGAGCTGGCTGATGGGGTTCGCCCCGGCCTCGGCGATGTGGTAGCCCGAGATCGAGACGGAGTAGAAGTTCCGCACGCCCTCGTCGATGAAGTACTGCTGGATGTCGCCCATCATGCGCAGGCTGAACTCCGTGGAGAACAGGCACGTGTTCTGGCCCTGGTCCTCCTTGAGGATGTCGGCCTGCACGGTGCCGCGCACGTTCTTCAGCGCGTACGAGCGCAGCTCGGCGTGCTCGGTCTCGTCGGGCTCGCGTCCCTCGCGCTCGCGGAAGGCGTCGACCTGCTGGTCGATGACGGTGTTGAGGAAGAAGGCGAGCACCGTGGGGGCCGGACCGTTGATGGTCATCGAGACCGACGTGCTCGGCGAGACGAGGTCGAAGCCGTCGTAGAGCGCCTTCATGTCGTCCAGCGTCGCGACCGAGACCCCCGAGGTGCCGACCTTGCCGTACACGTCGGGGCGCGGGTCGGGGTCGCGGCCGTAGAGCGTCACGGAGTCGAAGGCGGTGGAGAGGCGGGTGGCCTCCCCGTCCTCGCTGAGCAGCTTGAAGCGCCGGTTGGTGCGGAACGGGTCGCCCTCGCCGGCGAACATGCGGGCGGGGTCCTCCCCGTCCCGCTTGAACGGGAAGACGCCAGCCGTGTACGGGAAGAACCCGGGGAGGTTCTCTCGGCGCCAGAAGCGCACCAGGTCGCCGTGGCCGGTGAACCGGGGGAGGGAGACGCGCGGGATCTTGTTCCCCGACAGGGACTCGCGGGTCAGCTGCGTGACGATCTCGCGGTCGCGGACCCGCACCACCTGCTCGTCGCCGGAGTAGGACTCCACGACGGCGGGCCAGCCGGCGATCTGGTCGGCGACGTCGTGGGGCACCTGCCTGCGGGCGGACTCGAGCAGCGTCGTGACGGCGTCGGCGTCGAGGCCGCCGTCGTCGAGCTCGGCGACGGTGGTCTGGAGGCGCTGTGCGCGGTCGGCGGCGTCGGCGAGCCGTTCGGTCTCGGCGTGGTACCCGCGGACCGTCTCGGTGATCTCGGACAGGTAGCGGGCACGGTCGGCGGGCACGACGGCCTGGATGCCCGACGAGCAGCGCACGGCGACCGGCGCGAGGGTGCCCTCGGCGACCGGCAGGCCGCGCCCGGCGAGGTGGTCGTGCAGGTGCTGGTAG
>NZ_LUNF01000264.1:0-5380 GCF_001626145.1 Aeromicrobium sp. REDSEA-S32_B7 | reverse complement strand
GAGGTGCTCGAGGCCGGGAAGGCGGCCGCGAGCCGCATGGGCGCCCTGCTCGCCGACGTCATCCCCCGCATCTGAGCCTGACCGGCCACCCACGCCCCGAGGAGCACCCATGTCCGTCGTCGACCTCGCACTCGACTGGATCAGCCAGGACCCCGACCCGCAGACCCGAGCCGAGCTGCAGGCCCTCGTCGACGCCGACGACACCGCGGCGCTCGAGGACCGCTTCGGCAGCCGTCTGCAGTTCGGCACCGCCGGGCTGCGCGGCGCCCTCGGCGGCGGTCCGAACCGGATGAACCGCGTCATCGTCGCCAAGGCCGCCGCAGGTCTCGCCGCGTACCTGCGCCGTGAGGTCGACGGGGAGCCGTCGGTGGTCGTGGGGTACGACGCGCGGCACAACTCCGACGTGTTCGCCCGCGACACCGCCGAGATCATGCAGGCGGCGGGCGTGCGCGCCTACCTGCTGCCCGTGCACCTGCCGACGCCGGTGCTCGCCCACGCCATCCTGCACCTCGGCTGCTCGGCCGGCGTCATGGTGACGGCGTCGCACAACCCCCCGCAGGACAACGGCTACAAGGTCTACCTTGGCGACTCCAGCCAGATCGTGCCGCCGGCCGACACCGACATCTCCGCGCTCATCGACGAGGTCGGCCGGGTCGACGAGCTGCCCCGCAGCGACGACTACACCGTCTGCGGCCCCGACGTGGCCGAGGCCTACGTGCAGGCCGTCGTCGACCTCGCGCACGACGGCCCACGCGACGTCGTCGCCGTGTACACGCCGATGCACGGCGTCGGACGCGACACCCTCGTCGAGGTCGTGCGACGCACCGGGTTCCCCGCCCTGCACGTGGTGCCCGAGCAGGGCGACCCCGATCCCGACTTCCCCACCGTCGCGTTCCCGAACCCCGAGGAGCCGGGCGCGATGGACCTCGCGCTGAAGCTCGCGGCGGAGGTCGAGGCCGACGTCATCGTCGCCAACGACCCCGACGCCGACCGTTGCGCCGTGGGGGTCAGGGATGGTGAGGCGTTCCGGATGCTCACGGGCGACCAGACGGGAGTGCTCCTGGCCGAGCTGCTGCTGCGCCGCGGCGTGGACGGCACGTACGGCTCGTCGATCGTCTCCTCCGACATGCTCGGCCGCCAGGCCGAGGCGCACGACCGACGCTGGCAGCAGACCCTCACCGGCTTCAAGTGGCTCGGCAAGATCGGCGACCTCGCGTTCGGCTACGAGGAGGCGCTGGGCTACAGCGTGGCCCCGCACGTCGCGCGCGACAAGGACGGCGTGTCCGCGATCCTCGCGGTGCTTGAGCTGGCGGCGGAGCTGAAGGCCGAGGGGCGCACGCTCCTCGACCTGCTCGACGACCTCTACCGCGAGCACGGTCTGCACGCGACCGGCCAGCTGTCGGTGCGCGTCGACGACCTGTCGATCATCGCCGACGCCATGAGCACGCTGCGCACCACGCCGCCGCGACTGCTGGGCGGCCTGGAGGTGACGGCCGTCGACGACCTCGCCGACGGGTACGCGGGCCTCCCGCCCACCGACGGGATCCGCCTCGCCCTGGCTCTGCCGCCGGCGACGGAGGCCGCCCCGCACGGACCCGCGATCGACTCGGCGCGCATCATCTGCCGCCCGTCGGGCACTGAGCCCAAGCTCAAGTGCTACATCGAGGTCGTCGTGTCGGTGCAGGACTCCGTCGAGGTGTCGCGCGAGCAGGCCGACGCCACCCTGGAGGCGCTGCGCTCCGACCTCGCGACGGCCCTCGGCCTCGCCTGACCGAGCGGGCGGCGGCGCCTCTCGCTCGGGCGTCGCCGCGACCCGTCAGGCGGGTCTCAGTCGTCGTCCTTCTTCGGCTCCGGCTTCTTGCCGCAGATGATGCGGTCGGCCGCCTGGTAGACGGCGGTGTCGGTCTCGCGCTTCACGACGCGACCGTCCTTGCGCAGGGTGCGGTAGATGTCGATGTCGAAGCCGGGCAACGCACCCTGGGGTGCGCAGGAGGCCGAGTCGTCGTAGCGCGTCTGGCCGGTGCGGAAGTTGCGTCGCTCGGACTGGCCCGCCTCGACGTCGAACTCCTTCGTGCCCCAGATCTGCACCGTCGTGCGGCCGACGCCGCCGGGCGAGCTCGGCTGCACGAACGAGCGGATGAGCACGCCGCTCTTGAGGTTGTTGCGGAAACGCAGGTCGAGCGACCCGAAGTAGACGGTCGCCTCACGGCCCACCGGGTAGCGGTCGATGTAGAACGCGTGCGGGTGGTGCTCCACGTCGTCGAGCCCGGCGAAGAAGGCGGCGTTGTAGGTGGTGGTGACCACCTGCGACACACCACCGCCGAGCTCGTCGCGGAAGCGACCGCCGTTGATGACCGAGCCGCTGGTGAAGCCGTTCGCCGCCGTCCGCTCGCCCACGGTGTCGTTGAAGGAGAACGTCTCCCCCGGCTCGACGATGGTGCCGTCCAGCAGCTGCGCGGCTCGGCCCTGGTTGATGTTGCGGTACTCGGCGTGCGGGTACTCGGTGGTGAACTCGCTGACCTTCTCGGTGATGCGCAGGGCCTTGGCGTCCTCGGTCGTGAACTCCGGCTCGACGACCTTGGCCTCGACCGTGACGGCGCGCTCGGCTCCGCTGCGCGTGAGCACCGGCACGAGCTTCTCGGCCATCTCCTTCGGCTGCAGGCCGATGCCCTCCTTGCCCGGCACGACCACGGGGCGCTCGCCACGGATCTCCACCGTGGCGTCGACCGCCTTGCGCCCGATGCCGGTGGTGGCGTCGGTGAGGGGCTCGGCGAGCCGCTCCGGGTCGATGACCGGGGTCATCGCGCCGTCGACGGGCTCGACGCGCAGGGCCGGCGCGTAGGCGGTCACGGGCAGCTCGACCTTCTGCCGGCCGACCCGGATGGTCACCGGTGCCGCGACGGCCGGCCGGGCGATCGAGGAGACCGCCTCGCGCAGGCCTGCGACGTCGACGGCGGGCTCGACCGCGGCCGTCGGGACCTTGGCCGGCTCGTCCTGCACCAGGTACTCGTCCTGGATGAGCTGCGCCGTGTCGGCGGTGCGGATGGTGAGCCCGTCCTTGGGCTGGCGCGTCCGCGGCGTGGCGTTCGGGAAGGTGATGAGGGCCTCGGTGACGGGCACGTCGACGGCCTCGCCGATGCCCTGGACGGCCGACCGCAGCGCCTTCTCGTCGACGTCGAGCACGGGGGCGCGGTTGCGGCTGCCGACCACGAGCGCGACCATGTCGCGTGGGTCCCAGCTGCGCGCACCGCCTGCGGAGTCGACGGAGGCGTCGACGTCGAGCGCGAGACCGGCGTCGGACGGCGTGACCTCGAAGCGCTCGTCGCCGTGGACCAGGACGACCGGGTCGTCCTGCTTCGGGCCCAGCTCCTTCTCCAGCGTCGAGCGTGCGCCGGCGGGCGACATGCCGCCGACGTCGACGCCGCCGATGGTGGTGCCGGCGGCGAGCCGGCTGCCGGTGAGCAGGTAGCCACCGACGTAGAGACCGCCCAGCAGGACGACGACGGCGACGAGCGCCCAGCGTCCCCAGTGCCGCCCGGATCCCTCGTCGCCCGGGTAGCCGGCGTCGCCGTCGCCGGTCGGGGGCTCGTCGGACCAGCCGTCGGGGTCCACCGCGTGCGGCGGGGGTGCCGCCGCGAGCGATGCGTCGTCCTGCGTAGCGTCGTCGACGTCCTCGAAGGCCTCGGCCGGCGCTGACGACTCGGCGACCTCCGCCTCGTCCTCGGTCCACTCGCCCTCGGACCCCTCGTCCCCGGACCGCTCGCCCCCAGCCCGGGGGGCGTCGTGGTCGGCGAGCGACCAGCTCTGGGTCGGGGCGTCGTCGAGGTCGAGCTCGTCGGACTCGACCACCGGCTCGACGTCGGCGTCGGAGACGGTCTCGTCGAGGTGTCCCTCGTCGGTACCCTCCACGTCGGGCGACTCCGGTCGCTCGTCGTTCATGCCTGGCTCCCTCGGGTGGTCGGCTCTGCGGCGACGATCGCGCGATCGTGCCCCGTGCGACCGGTAGTACAACAGAGGATCGACCCCTGCGTCACGCCCGTCGGCGCTGGTCGCATTCCTCCCATGATGACGGAGCGACCCCGGCGGCCCCGCACCGCGCTCACCTGGCGAGGCGAGGCGCGACCACGACCGCGGCTGCGCAGAGCCCCAGTCCGCCGATCGTGAAGGTCCACCCCAGGGTGTCCGAGGCCACCAGGTAGGAGCCCGTCGACTGCACCTGCTGGAGCAGCAGGACGAGGGTCCAGCCGAAGCCGAACCACGCCGCACCGACCCGCACCAGGCCGTCGCACGCGACGGCCGTGGCCAGCGTGGCCACGAGCGCGAGCACGAGCCCCCACGGGACGTCGAGGCCGCCCACGTCCACCGTCATGCGGTGCACGACGGCACCGAGCGCACCGACCCACGCGCCCAGCAGCAGCACGCCGGCGCGGGCGAGGACCGCCCGCACGCTCACACGCCCGTGCCGGCGAAGAGGTCGTCCTCGAACGACGTGCCGGGCACGGGTGCCGCGACACCCTTGACCAGGCGGTAGTGCTCGGTGCCCCACGCGCGGAACGCCACGTCGTTGGAGAGGGCGAAGAACGGCCCGTCGACCGAGATCTGCGTGGCGTGGGCACGCATGGCGTCGAGCTTCGCGTCGACCCACGGGCTGCCGTCGATCTCGGCGTCGAGGTCGTCGTCGTCGATGGCGAAGGGTGGCAGGTGGTCGGGGTCGAGCCCCTCCATGAACTGCAGGTCGCCGGCCTCGCGGATCTCCTTGATGCCCTCGCGCATCGCCCGGGCCGACATCGCCGTCCAGTAGACCTTGGCGACGTCCCACGCGTCGCCGAGGTCGTGGCGGTAGGAGCGGGCCGCGGCGAGCGCGACGGCGTAGTGCGCGACGCGGTGCGCCTGCACGTGGTCGGGGTGGCCGTAGTTGCCGAAGTCGTCGTAGGTCACCAGCACCTGGGGACGGACCTCGCGGATCACGGCGACCAGCTCGTTCGTCGCCTCGAGCAGGTCGGCGTGCCAGAAGGCGTTCTCGTGGATGTCGTCGGCGGCCGTGGCGTTGCCGTCGTCGCCCCACTTCATGCCGGAGTCGCGGAACCGGCCGTCGCCGCCGAGCCGCCGGAAGTCCGTGACGCCCAGCAGCCGCATCGCCTCGGTCAGCTCGGTGAGCCGGTGCTCGCCGAGCGCGTCGTCGCGGTCGGCGGCCAGGTGCTCGAGCTCGGGCACGAGGATCTCGCCCATCTCGCCCAGCGTGCAGGTGACCAGCGTGACGTGCGCGCCCTCGCTCACGTACTTCGCCATCGTGGCGCCGTTGTTGATGGTCTCGTCGTCGGGATGGGCGTGGACGAGCAGGAGACGACGGTCGGGCAGGGCCATGGGGCCAGCGTATCGG
>NZ_LUNF01000263.1:0-3201 GCF_001626145.1 Aeromicrobium sp. REDSEA-S32_B7 | reverse complement strand
CCTACCTGCTGCGCGCGGTCGGCCCGGACGGCCACCTGGGGTCCTACGAGATCCGGGAGGAGTTCGCCGAGACGGCGCGCAGGAACGTGGAGCAGCTCGTCGGCACGGACCACCCGGAGTGGACGCTCACCGTGGGGGACGTGCGCGAGGTCATGGCCGAGCCGGAGATCGACCGGCTCGTCCTCGACATGGTCGACCCGTGGTCGTGCGTCCCGCTCGCGGCCGAGCGGCTCGTGCCCGGCGGCATCGTCTGCGCCTACGTCGCCACGACGACCCAGCTGTCGCGCTTCGTCGAGACGCTGCGAGCCGACGGCGGCTTCACCGAGCCGCACGCGTGGGAGACCATGCAGCGCTCGTGGCACCTCGAGGGTCTCGCCGTGCGTCCCGACCACAAGATGGTGGGCCACACGGCGTTCCTCGTCACCGCGCGGCGCATGGCGCCGGGCCACCCGGCCCTGGAGAAGACCCGCCGCCCCGCGCCGGGCGCCTACGGCCCCGACTACACCGGGCCCCGGCCGGCAGGCACCGAGCTCTGACCTCGCCCGGCCAGGACGGCCTGGCGGGGGTTCCGGGCCGTGGGCGGAGGACGGCCTGTCGGGGGTTCCGGGCCGTGGGCGGAGGACGGCCTGGCGGGGGTTCCGGGCCGTGGGCGGCGGACGGTCCGGCGGGGGTTCCGGGCCGTGGGCGGAGGACAGCCTGTCGGGGGTTCCGGGCCGTGGGCGGGGAGGAGCCCCGCAACACGATCGTCATCCGACGCGCGCCGAGACGACCTTTCGTGCAACCTGATCTCCGTTAGGGTCGAACTCGACGAGCAGGAGGTGGCGATCGTGAACGAGAACCCCCGTGGCGCCGACCACGAGCTGGCATATCTGCGCGCCGAGGTCGAGCACCTCAGGCGACGCCTGGGCTCGGAGGGGTCACTCGACTCCCGGCTCTCCGACCTCGAGGCCCGACTGGCCTCCACGACGTCGCAGAACGAGCGGCTGAGCTCCACGCTGCGCGACGCGCGTGACCAGATCGTCGCCCTCAAGGAGGAGGTCGACCGTCTGGCGCAGCCGCCGACGGGCTTCGGCACCTTCCTGCAGCGCAACGACGACGACACGGTCGACGTGTTCACCGGCGGCCGCAAGCTGCGGGTCACGGTCAGCCCGGCGGTCGACCGCGACGAGCTGCGCCGCGGCCAGGAGGTCATCCTCAACGAGGCGATGAACGTCGTGGCCGCGCTGGAGTTCGAGACCACCGGCGAGGTGGTGATGCTCAAGGAGCTCCTGGCCGACGGCGAGCGTGCCCTGGTGCTGGGCAACACCGACGACGAGAAGGTCGTGAAGCTGGCCGACTCCTTGGTCGGGCTCAAGCTGCGCGCCGGCGACTCGTTGCTGCTCGACAGCCGCGCCGGCTGGGTCTACGAGCGCATCCCGAAGAGCGAGGTCGAGGAGCTCGTCCTGGAGGAGGTGCCCGACGTCGACTACGAGTCGATCGGTGGCCTGCGCGGACAGATCGACTCCATCAAGGACGCCGTCGAGCTGCCCTACCTGCACCCCGACGTGTTCGTCGAGCACGAGCTCAAGCCGCCGAAGGGCGTGCTGCTCTACGGTCCGCCCGGCTGCGGCAAGACGATGATCGCCAAGGCGGTCGCGGCGAGCCTGGCCAAGAAGGTCTCCGAGCGCACCGGTGAGGAGGGGCGCTCGTACTTCCTCAACATCAAGGGCCCCGAGCTGCTCAACAAGTACGTCGGTGAGACCGAGCGCCACATCCGCCTGGTCTTCCAGCGGGCGCGGGAGAAGGCCTCGGCCGGCACCCCGGTCATCGTGTTCTTCGACGAGATGGACTCCCTGTTCCGCACCCGCGGGTCGGGCGTGTCCTCCGACGTGGAGAACACGATCGTGCCGCAGCTCCTGAGCGAGATCGACGGTGTGGAGGGCCTCGAGAACGTCCTCGTCATCGGTGCCTCCAACCGTGAGGACATGATCGACCCGGCCATCCTGCGTCCCGGGCGCCTCGACGTGAAGATCAAGATCGAGCGCCCCGACGCGGAGTCGGCGCGCGACATCTTCAGCAAGTACCTGACGCCGACGCTGCCGTTGCACCCCGACGACCTCGCCGAGTGGGGCGGCGACCGCGTCGCGACGACGCAGGGCATGATCCAGCGCACCGTCGAGGCGATGTACACCGAGTCCGAGGACAACCAGTTCCTCGAGGTCACGTACGCCAACGGCGACAAGGAGGTCCTGTACTTCAAGGACTTCAACTCCGGCGCGATGATCCAGAACATCGTCGACCGCGCCAAGAAGATGGCGATCAAGGACCTCCTGGAGACCGGGCAGAAGGGTCTGCGGGTCCAGCACATGCTGCAGGCGTGCCTCGACGAGTTCAAGGAGAACGAGGACCTCCCGAACACGACCAACCCGGACGACTGGGCCCGCATCTCGGGCAAGAAGGGTGAGCGGATCGTCTTCATCCGCACGCTCATCACCGGCAAGGGCGGCAACGAGCCCGGACGGTCGATCGACACGGTCGCGAACACGGGGCAGTACCTCTGAGCGGCGACCTCAGCGCGAGCGCGTCGGGTGCGGCCGTCCCCTCGGGGCGGCCGCTCCTGCGTGTCGCGCGGTACGACGACCCCGAGGTGGTCGCCATGACCGCGGAGGTGCAGGCCGAGTACGGCCGTCGCTACGGGGGAGAGGGCGACGTCTCGCCGATCGATGCGGAGCAGTTCGTGCCGCCGGCCGGCCTGTTCCTCGTGCTCGAGGTCGACGGCCGGGCTGCGGCGATGGGCGGCTGGCGTCGCGGCGGGCCGCAGGGCGCGTCCGACGCCGAGATCAAGCGGATGTTCGTCCGCGAGACGCACCGTCGGCGCGGACTCGCGCGGATCGTGCTCGCGGAGCTCGAGCGCACCGCCGCGCAGGCCGGTGTCCGACGCCTCGTGCTGGAGACGGGCGACCAGCAGCCCGAGGCCATCGCCCTCTACACCTCCAGCGGCTACGCCGACGAGCCTGCGTTCGGGTTCTACGCCGGCTACGACGACAGCGTGCACCTCGCGAAGAGCATCGCCGGGGAGGAGTGAGCAGGGCCCGCGTCCCCGCACAGCCACCCGGTGGCTCAGCCCTTGACCATGCGGCGCGTGGTCCAGTGCAGGAGCCCGATGTCCTGGGGGCCGACGCCCGCGTGCCGCTCGTCTCGGCCACCGGCTCCACCCGGATG
>NZ_LUNF01000262.1:0-4526 GCF_001626145.1 Aeromicrobium sp. REDSEA-S32_B7 | reverse complement strand
GGGGAATACGCCCACGCCTTCGAATCCGGCGACAGCGAGCGGACCGCCCGCGAGCTGAAGCGCATTGCTGATATGGCCGCTCTTGCTGCCAAGAACGGGATCGAGCCGCATGCGGGCCACGGGCTGACGTACGAGAACGTCCAGCCGATCGCCGCCATTCCCCAGCTCGCGGAACTGAATATCGGACATTACCTGGTGGGCGAGGCGGTTTTCGTCGGCCTGGAACAGGCAGTGCGGCACATGCGCGAATTGATGGACGACGCGCGCTGATGGCGAAAGCCTCGTCATCGCGGGACGGTGTGCTGGCGCTCGCCGCAGCGATTCCGTTTCTCTTGAGCCTCGCCCTGCTCGGCTTCGCGGTGGCGCCCTACATGATCAGCAACTTCGCCATGGCGGGTGAGGTGGTCGTGCCCGAGCGGGTGGGCACGGCCATGACGCTGCTCGCCGGGGCCACCGGGATCGGCTACGCCCTGGGCTCGACGCTCGTCCGTACGGCCTGAGCGATCCGGCACGCGCCCGGCTGCCGCGACCGCCACCGGATGTGGCACGGTCGTGACGTCGAGGAGAGGGAGGCGTCGTGACCTGGGCCGTGCTCGGTGGGCTGGTGCTGCTCGCCCTCGTCGACAGCACGAGCGCCGGCACGTTGCTGCTCCCGCTCTGGATGCTGGTCGCCCCACGGGTGCGGCCGAATCGGGTGCTGCTGTTCCTCGCCACGGTGGCGGTGTTCTACGCGGCGGTCGGCGTGGTGCTCCTGCTCGGCGTCGATGCCGTCCTCGACGCGGTCTCAGGCGCCGGAGACGCCCTCGCCCGCAACCGTCCGCTGGCCGTGGTGCAGCTGCTGGTCGGCGCGGCGCTGTTCTGGTGGAGCTGGCCCCTCGAGCGACGTGCCAAGGAGCGCGGTGGTCCGAGCCCGCGCGCCGTGCGGTGGCGGGCGGCGCTGCAGGGCGAGGGGGTGCCGGCGCGCACGACGGTGCTCGTCGCGCTCGTGGCGACCGTCCTCGAGCTGGCGACGATGCTGCCCTACCTCGCCGCGATGGGCCTGCTGTCGCGGTCCGGCCTCGAACGACCCTGGCAGCTCCTCGTGCTGCTCGGGTACGTCGCTGTCATGGTGCTGCCGGCCCTCGTGCTGCTCGCCCTGCGTCTGGTGGCGGCGCGCCGGGTGGAGCCGTGGCTCGAGCGCATCGACGCGTGGATGACGGCCCGCAGCGGCGTCGCGATGAGCTGGATCGTCGGCCTGGTGGGCTTCCTGGTCGGTGCCGACGCGCTGTCGCGCCTGACGACCTGAGCCGTCCCGGACGTCGCCGTCCTCGTCAGCGGCGCCGCGTGGTCGTCTCGGGGTTGTCGCGCGCGGGTCGCGGCGTCTTGTCGTGCGTGTGGCGCACGGTGCGCAGGTCGTCGAGGAAGCGCGTGGCCCACAGCTCGATGTCGTTCTCGACCACCTGCTTGCGCATCGCCTTCATGCGGCGGGTGCGCTCCTTCTCGGGCGCGCGGATCGCCTCGAGCAGCGCCTCCTTGAGACCGTTGATGTCGTAGGGATTCACCCGGTACGCCTGGCGCAGCTCGGCGGCCGCCCCGGCGAACTCGCTCAGCACCAGGGCGCCGTCGTCGTCGTAGCGGCACGCCACGTACTCCTTGGCGACGAGGTTCATCCCGTCGCGCAGCGGCGTCACGACCATGACGTCGGCCGCGCGGTACAGCGCCGCCATCTCCTCGCGCGGGTAGGAGGCGTGCAGGTAGGTGATGGGCTGCGCGCCGATCCGCCCGACGTCGCCGTTGATGCGACCGACGAGGCGGTCGATGTCGTCGCGCAGCAGCCGGTACTGCTCGACGCGCTCGCGCGACGGCGTGGCCACCTGCACGAAGACGGCGTCGTCGACGTCGACCGCACCCTCGGTGACCAGCTCGCCGAACGCGCGGAGCCGCTGCCGCAAGCCCTTGGTGTAGTCGAGGCGGTCGATGCCGAGCAGCACGCACCGCGGGTTGCCGAGGCTCTCGCGGATCTCGGCGGCGCGGGCGACCACCTCGGGTCGGCGCGCCATCTCCTCGAACCCGGCCGCGTCGATCGAGATCGGGTAGGCGCGGGCCGTGACCGTCCGCCCGTCCTCGAGGTAGACCGTGTCGCGGTGCGTCTTGTGCCCGACCCGCTGACGCACCAGGCGGACGAAGTTCTGCGCCGCCCCCGGGAGCTGGAAGCCGACGAGGTCGGCGCCGAGCAGCCCCTCGAGGATGGAGCGGCGCCACGGCAGCTGCTGGAAGAGCTCGTTGGGCGGGAAGGGGATGTGCAGGAAGAAGCCGATGCGCAGGTCGGGGCGCAGCTCGCGCAGCATCTGGGGGACGAGCTGCAGCTGGTAGTCCTGCACCCAGACGACGGCGTTGCGCCGCGCGATCCGCGCCGCCTTCTTGGCGAAGCGACGGTTGACCTCGACGTAGGACTCCCACCACTCGCGGTGGAACTCCGGCGGGGCGACGACGTCGTGGTACAGCGGCCAGAGCGTCGCGTTGGAGAAGCCCTCGTAGTACTCCTCGTACTCCTGGCCGGTCAGGTGCACCGGCACGAGGGTGATGCCGTCGTGCTCGAACGTGCGCAGCTTCTCATCTGGTGCGCCGTGCCAGCCGATCCACGCGCCACCGTTGCGTCGCATGACGGGCTCGAGCGCCGTCACGAGACCACCGGGGGAGGTGCGCCAGGTGGTGCTGCCGTCGGGCTGGACCACACGATCGACGGGCAGCCGGTTGGCGATCACCACGAAGTCAGCCGTTGCCGCCATGCCCCCACCCTAGGGGGTCGCGCCGACGTCGCCCCTCGACGACGCACCTCGACGTCACGCGCGTCGGCGTCGGGTCAGGCGCGCGTGCGGACGCCGACCTGCTCGAGGATCGTGTCCATCAGCTCCTGCAGCTGCACGGTCGCGTCCAGCGGCAGCAGGTCAGACTCGGTGCGTCCCGCGCGCAGGCACGCGGCGACCTCGACCGCCTCGTGGGCGTAGCCCCGGCCGATCACCGGGACGTCGATCGTCTCGGCGTCGTCGCCGCGCACGAGGGTGAACGACGTGGGGTGGTGGAAGCGCCGCCCGATCTCGATGCGTCCCTCGGTGCCGGCCACGGAGGCCGTGTTGTCGGACTGCGCGAGCTGCGTCCACGCCAGGCTCGAGACGGGCTCGACCCCACGATCTCCGCACCCGTCGTGCACCAGCGTGGCCCCGCCGGCCACGTCGAAGCCGCGCTCGTGCAGCGCCCCTGCGGCGGCGACGGTGTGCGGCTGGCCGAGCAGCAGGTGCGCGAACGTGAGCGGGTAGATGCCGATGTCGAGCAGTGCGCTCGCACCGAGCTCGGGCTCCCACAGCCGGGCCACGTCGGGGTCCGCGACGAAGCCCAGCTCGGCCCGCACCTCGCCCAGCTCTCCCAGCGCGCCGTCGCCGACGAGCCGCTGCACCTCCCGGATCACGGGGTTGGTGCGCATCCACATCGCTTCCGCGAGGAACAGACCGCGCTCGCGTGCGTGCTCGACCAGCCGTCGGCCGCTCGCGGCGTCGAGGGTCAGCGCCTTCTCGCACAGCACCGCCTTGCCCGCGTCGAGGCACAGCGTCGCGTCCTCCAGGTGGCGTCCGTGCGGGCTGGCCACGTAGACGACGTCGACCTCGGGGTCGGCCGCGAGCTCCTCGTAGCTGCCGTAGCCGCGGGCGTCGGCGGAGCCGTGCTCGGCCACGAAGGCCCGCGCCCGCTCCACGTCGCGCGAGCCCGCGGCGACGACCTCGTGGTCGTCCAGCAGGGCCAGGTCGCGGGCGAAGCTGCCGGCGATCTTGCCGGTCGCGAGCACGCCCCAGCGCAGCGGGCGGTCGGCGGGGACGGGCGCGGCAGGTACGGGTGCGGCGGGGGTCGGCGACATGTCCCACGCATACCAGACGATCCCGTCGCCGAAGCGAATGACAGGCGTGTGATTCCTGGGTTACGATCGGGCCATGAGTGCAGCGGAGCAGCCGACCCACGAGACGGCACGCCCCGGCGACACCCTGACCGAGCGCGATCTGGAGATGCTCGCGATGGAGCGGCTGTGGTGGCAGTTCGCGGGGGCCAAGGAGCAGGCCATCCGCGAGAAGTTCGACATGTCCGCCACCCGCTACTACCAGCTGCTCAACGCGCTGATCGACCGCGACGACGCCCTCGCCTTCGACCCGCTGCTGGTCAAGCGACTGCGTCGGCTGCGGGCCCAGCGCCAGCGCAGCCGGTCGGCGCGACGCCTCGGCATCGACCTCTGAGACGCGGGCGGCTGGTGTCCGACCACCGACGCACGGTGACGCGCCGGGCGTTCGTCCTGCCGTCCTGGGCGCTCGTCACGTCCGCCGTCGTCGTCCTGCTCGGTGCCGGCTGGCTCGGCTGGATCGTCGTCGAAGGCGACGACACCGCAGCCGTCGCCGCGCCGACGTCGAGCCCCTCGAGCACGACCAGCCCCACCGCCTCGGCCTCGCCGAGCGCGTCGCCCAGCCCCACGCCCAGCCCGACGCCGAGCAGGACGCCGAGCCCCAGCC
>NZ_LUNF01000261.1:0-3330 GCF_001626145.1 Aeromicrobium sp. REDSEA-S32_B7 | reverse complement strand
GCTCGACGTCGCCCACGCGCTCGCGACCGGACGCTCACCCCTCGGGCACCGGGTCGGGCTGGTGCCGTCGCGCGACGACGCGGTTGCCGAGCTGAGGAGGGTGGCCGACGGCACGTCGCAGGCGGCACGCGGTGTCGTCGAGGCACCGCTGCGCCCGGTGTTCGTGTTCCCCGGCCAGGGCTGGCAGTGGGCCGGCATGGCCGTCGAGCTGCTCGACTCCTCGCCCGTCTTCGCCCGCACGATGCGTGAGTGCGCCCGCGCGCTCCGGCCGCACCTCGACCTCGACGTCGTCGCGTTCCTGCGCGAGGAGGCGGCGCGGGCGACGCCGGGTGGCGCCCTGAGCACGGAGCGGGTCGACCACGTGCAGCCGGTGATGTTCGCCGTCATGGTGTCGCTGGCGGCCACCTGGCGTGCCCAGGGCGTGGAGCCGTCCGCCGTCGTGGGTCACTCGCAGGGCGAGATCGCGGCGGCCTGCGTGGCCGGCCTGCTCACCCTGGAGGACGCCGCCCGCATCGTCGCGCGGCGCAGCGTGGCGATCGCGGGGATGACGCGCCGGGGTGCGATGGTCTCGGTCGCGGCTCCGGTGGAGCAGGTTCGTGAGCGGATCGGCGACGGGCTCGACGTCGCCTCGGTGAACAGCCCGACGTCCGTGGTCGTCGCGGGCGACGCCGACGCCCTGGAGCGGCTGGTCGCGGAGTGCGCGGCCGACGGCGTCCGTGCGACGCGGCTCCCCGTCGACTACGCCTCGCACTCGCGGCACGTGGACGACGTCGAGAGGGCGGTCCTCGAGGGACTGTCCCCGGCACCGCGCCCGCTGCCCGGTGCGGTCCCCATGCTGTCCACCGTCACCGGTCGGTGGGTGGGTCCGGGCGAGCTGGGCCCGCAGTACTGGTTCGACAACCTGCGCAGCACCGTGCGCTTCTCCGACGCCGTCGAGACGCTCGTCGAGAGCGGCCGGACGGCCTTCGTCGAGGTCAGCGCGCACCCGATCCTCCTGGCGCCGGTGGAGCAGACCGCCGAGGCGGTCGGCGTCGACGTCGTCACCGTCGGCACGCTGCGCCGTGCGAGCGGCGGTCCGGACGAGCTGGCCGCGTCGCTCGCACGGGCGTTCGTCGGCGGCGTCCCCGTCGACTGGCAGGAGACCTTCCGCGGCTCCGGCGCGACCCCCGTCGAGCTGCCCACCTACCCGTTCGAGCGGCGCCGGATCTGGTGGTCGCCGCCGGACCGGCGGGTCTCCGTCGGCGGCGAGCCCGACCCGCGGGCGTACCGGATCAGCTGGCGCCCCGTCGCCGCCGACCCCGGCGCGCGCCTGACCGGCACCTGGTGGGTGCTCCACCGCCCCGACCACGACGCCGGGCTGCTGGCCGGCGTCGAGCAGGAGCTGTCGCGCCGCGGAGCCCAGGTGGAGCGCCTCTGCGTCGCGCCGGGAGGCGCCGCGCACGACGTGGCCACAAGGCTCGACCAGGGCCTCGACGTCGCTGGCGTCCTGAGCCTGCTCGCCGTCGACGCGCCCGAGGACACGTCGGCGCCGCTCGACTCCGACGCCGTGCGGGACCTGCTCGGCGTGGTGCAGTCGGTGGTGGCCGCCGGTGCGACGACGCGGGTGTGGTGCGTCACGAGCGGTGCGGTCGCCACCGGTCCGCACGAGGCTGTGCGCACGCTGGGCGGCGGCGCCCTCTGGGGTCTCGGCCGGGTGGTCGGGCTCGAGAACCCCGCCGTGTGGGGCGGTCTCGTGGACCTTCCGGCGGACGTGGGCGACGACGTCGTGTCCCAGCTGGGGGCCGTGCTCGCCACCGACGACGGGGAGGACCAAGTTGCGCTGCGCGGCACCGGCCCCTGGGCGCGGCGGTGGGTCCGGGTCGCGGCACCCGCGACACAGCAGTGGCGCCCGCAGGGCACGGTCCTCGTCACCGGTGCGACCGGTGGCGTCGGTCGGCACGTCGCACGCTGGCTCGCCGGTCGCGGTGCCCGGCGCCTGGTGCTGCTGAGCCGGCGTGGCCCGCAGGCCCCCGATGCCGCGGCCCTGGTGCGCGACCTGGAGGAGGCCGGGGCCGAGGTCGACCTGCGCGCCTGCGACGTCACCGATCGTGACGCCCTCGCGGCGGTGCTGTCCGACATCGGCGACGACATGCCGCTGACGTCGGTCTTCCACGCGGCGGCCACGCTCGACGACGCCGTCGTGACCGAGCTGACGGCGGAGCGGATCGAGCGCTCGAGCCGCGCGAAGGTGCAGGGTGCCCTCCACCTCGACGCGCTGACGCGTGCCGGTGACCTGGACGACTTCGTCCTGTTCTCCTCGTTCGCGTCGGCGTTCGGGGCACCGGGGCTCGGCGGCTACGCCCCGGGCAACGCGGTGCTCGACGCGATCGCGCACGAACGTCGTCGCGCCGGCCTCCCGGCCACGTCGGTGTCGTGGGGCACGTGGGCCGGCGGAGGCATGGCCGAGGGGCCCGTGGCCGAGCGGTTCCGTCGCCACGGGGTGCTGCTGATGGACCCCGACGCGGCCACCGCGTCGCTGGTGTCGGCGCTCGACCGCGCCGACCCCGCGCCGATCGTGATGGACGTGCAGTGGCGACGCTTCCTCGCCGCCTACACGGCCCTGCGTCCGACCCGGCTCTTCGACGAGCTGTCGGACGCGGCCGAGCCTCCCGCGCACCCCGTGCGCGGGTCGGAGCCGGCGGGACCCGGACGCCCGCAGGACGTGGGCGCCCTGGCTGCGCTGGTGCGGGACCGGGTGGCGACCGTGCTCGGGCACGAGTCGTCGGACGCGGTCGACGTGGACCAGCCCTTCTCGCGGCTGGGCGTGGACTCCCTGTCGGCATGGGCTGCCGGCTGCCCGGCGGGGTCGACGGACCGCAGGCCCTGTGGGACCTCGTGGCCGCCGGCGCGACCACCGCGACGGACGCCCCCGACGACCGCAGCTGGAGCGTGGGCGAGCTGGCGCGCGGCGGCGTGGCGCGAGGCAGCTTCATCGACGGAGCGGGCGACTTCGACGCGGCGTTCTTCGGCATCTCGCCGCGGGAGGCGTTGGCGATGGACCCGCAGCAGCGCCACGCGCTGCAGTCGGTCTGGGAGACGCTCGAGCACGCCGGCATCGCGCCGGACTCGCTGCGCGGCAGCCGCACCGGCGTCTTCGTGGGCCACTCGAACCAGGGCTACGGCACGGGGGCCGTGGAGGAGGACGTCGACCTCGAGGGCTACCGGCTGACGGGCTCCACCGCCAGCGTGGTCTCGGGTCGGGTGGCGTACGTGCTGGGTCTGGAGGGGCCGGCGATCACGGTGGACACGGCGTGCTCGTCGTCGTTGGTGGCGTTGCATCTGGCGGTGGGG
>NZ_LUNF01000260.1:0-3557 GCF_001626145.1 Aeromicrobium sp. REDSEA-S32_B7 | reverse complement strand
CCGCGACTTCGACGCCTTCGTCGCGGAACGCATCGGCGTGCGCGAGCGATGGGGCGTCCCCTCGGAGGTCTTCTGGTTCGTCTCCGGCGACTTCTACCTCGGCAGCCTCGTCATCCGGCACCGGCTCATCGCCGACCAGGGCGGAGGCCACATCGGCTACCACGTGGTCAGCCCCTGGCAGGGCCAGGGACACGCCACCGAGATGCTCCGCCAGGCACTCGTGAAGGTCGGAGCCCTCGGCATCTCCCCCGCGCTGCTCACCGTCTCCCCCGTCAACCACGCCTCCCGACGCGTCGTGGAGAAGAACGGCGGCGTCCCCGACGGGATCAACCACGAGGGCGAGCAGCGCTTCTGGGTCCCCACACCGGCCTCCTCCTCGGCGCCCTCACCCGCCGTCGCCGTGTGACCACCGTCACGCTAGCCTGACGACGGGTCCGACGCTCAGCCTTCGAGGGACGTCCGCACCGGGCGGGCGACGGGCGACGAGCCGGGCCCGGGGGGAAACATGCTGACCGGGATCTTCCTGCCCGAGCTGCTGGGCACGGCCACCTTGCTGCTGCTCGGCTGCGGCGTCGTCGCCAACGTGGTGCTCGCCCGGACCAACGGGCACGGCGGCGGACCGCTCATGATCACCATCGGCTGGGGACTCGCCGTCTTCGCGGGCGTGTACGTGGCCTACCAGTCCGGCGCCCACCTCAACCCCGCCGTCACGCTCGGCCTCGTCGCCTCGGGTGACGACCTCGGCGGCGACACCGCCGTCAAGGTGCTGGTCTACCTCGCGGCGCAGCTCGTCGGGGCCATCCTCGGAGCCACGCTCTGCTGGCGGCTCGGGCCGCTCGCCGTGGCACTGCTCGTCGTGGCCATCGGCGCGAGCCTCGGCGGCCCCACCGGCTACGCCATCAACCCCGCGCGCGACCTCGGTCCCCGCATCGCCCACACGCTGCTGCCCATCCGACGCAAGCGCGACAGCAACTGGTCCTACGCCTGGATCCCTGTCGTCGGACCGGTCGTCGGTGGCATCCTCGCAGGACTGCTCGCCGCCGCCGCGAACTACGCCTGACCTGACCGAACTCCACCCGACCGCACCACAGAAACGAGAACCGAGCATGGCCGACAACACGTACGTCCTCGCGATCGACCAGGGCACGACCTCCACCCGCGCGATGATCTTCGACCGCAGCGGCTCCGTCGTCGCGGTCGACCAGGTCGAGCACGAGCAGATCTTCCCCCGGGCCGGATGGGTCGAGCACGACGCGCTGGAGATCTGGGAGAACACGCGGCGGGTCATCGGCGGAGCGCTCGCCAAGGCGAACTTCAACAGCCGCAACATCTCCGCCGTCGGCATCACCAACCAGCGCGAGACCGCCGTCGTCTGGGACCGCAGCACCGGCCAGCCCGTGTACAACGCCATCGTCTGGCAGGACACCCGCACCCAGAAGATCGTCGACCGCCTGGGCGGCGACGCCGGCCCCGACCGCTACAAGGAGACCGTCGGCCTGCCCCTCGCCACCTACTTCGCCGGCCCGAAGGTCACGTGGATCCTCGAGAACGTCGACGGCGTCAAGGAGCGTGCCGAGGCCGGCGAGCTGCTGTTCGGGACGATGGACACCTGGGTCCTGTGGAACCTCACCGGTGGTGCGGAGAACGACGGCGTGCACGTCACCGACGTCACCAACGCCTCGCGCACCATGCTGATGAACCTCGAGACCCTCGAGTGGGACGAGCAGATCGCCGCCGACATGGGCATCCCGCTCTCGATGCTGCCCGAGATCCGCTCGAGCTCGGAGGTCTACGGCGAGTGCAAGCCGGGCATCCTGCGCGGCACCCCCGTCGCCGGCATCCTCGGCGACCAGCAGGCCGCCACGTTCGGCCAGGCGTGCCTGGCCAAGGGCGAGGCCAAGAACACCTACGGCACCGGCAACTTCATGCTCCTGAACACCGGGACCGAGGCCGTCCCGTCGGAGAACGGGCTGCTCACCACGGTCTGCTACAAGATCGGCGACCAGCCGACCGTCTACGCGCTCGAGGGCTCCATCGCCGTCACCGGTTCGCTCGTGCAGTGGGTCCGCGACAACCTCGGTCTCATCTCCAGCGCCCCCGAGATCGAGGAGCTGGCGCGGAAGGTCGACGACAACGGCGGCGCCTACTTCGTGCCCGCGTTCTCCGGCCTGTTCGCCCCGCACTGGCGGCCCGACGCCCGCGGCGCCCTCGTGGGCCTGACCCGCTACGTCAACAAGAACCACATCGCCCGCGCCGTGCTCGAGTCCACCGCGTACCAGACCCGCGAGGTGCTCGACGCGATGAACGCCGACTCCGGCGTCCCCCTCGCCGAGCTGCGCGTCGACGGCGGCATGGTCGTCAACGAGACCCTCATGCAGTTCCAGGCCGACATCCTCGGCGTCGACGTCGTGCGCCCGAAGGTCGCCGAGACCACCGCGCTCGGTGCCGCGTACGCCGCCGGGCTCGCCGTCGACTACTGGCAGAACGAGGACGACCTGCGCGCCAACTGGGGCGAGGACAAGCGGTGGACGCCGCAGATGTCCGAGGACCAGCGCGAGAAGTACTACCGCAGCTGGAAGAAGGCCGTCACCAAGACCCTCGACTGGGTCGACGACGATGTCGACTGAGGGGGTCGACTGAAAGGGTCGACGAAAGGGCGACCGAGCGGCCGATGTCGTCCCTCCTGGCTACGGTGGAGCCAGGAGGAACGATGGCCGACGACCCCCGCCGCCGGGCGGCGCACTACCGGCTCGGCGACGACCCCGCGCCCGAGGAGACGCCGTCGCGCCCCGAGCGCGGACGTCGTCCCGAGGACCAGACCCTCTACGTCGACGGCCAGGTCCGAGCGGCGATGGCCCGGGGCGAGTTCGACGACCTGCCGCTGGCGGGCAAGCCGCTCCCGGCGCGGGTCTACCGCCACGACCCCGACTGGTGGCTCAAGCAGCTGATGGAGCGCGAGAACGTCTCCGGCGTCCTGCCGCCGGCGCTCGCGCTGCGACGCGAGGACGCCGAGCTCGACGACCTGCTCGACACCTCGGGCTCGGAGACCCACGTCCGCGACCTCCTGACCGACTTCAACCGCAGGGTCGTCGAGGCCCGACGTCAGCTCCAGGGCGGACCGCCCGTCATCACCCCCCTGCGCGACGTCGAGGAGGAGGTCGCCGCGTGGCGCGAGATCGCCCGACGCCTTGCCCACGAAATCAAGAATCCTCTAACCCCGATCCAGCTTTCGGCGGAACGCATCCGCAGAAAATATGCTCCCCAGGTTTCTGATCAGGAAGCCCTGATTCAATCCACGGAAACCATTGTCAATGAAGTCCAGCAGTTGGAAAAGATGGTCAGCGAATTTTCAAAATTCGCCAAAATTCCTGAATCGAATCCGCAGCCGGACGATCTGAACGAGGTGATCGAAGAAACCCTGAAACTCTATCACGATAACCTGCCTTCGAGGATTCAGCTGAAAACCGAGCTAGGGGATGACATTCCCAGGATTTCTCTTGACCGCGAACAGATGAAACGGGTTTTCATCAACCTCATCGACAATGCAAAAAAAATGA
>NZ_LUNF01000026.1:0-5648 GCF_001626145.1 Aeromicrobium sp. REDSEA-S32_B7 | reverse complement strand
GGCTCGCGCGCTCCCGCGACCACGCCGGTCAGCTCATCGCGGACGGCAAGGTGCTGGTCGGCGGCCAGCGGGCGGCGAAGGCGGCCACGCAGGTAGGAACCGACCAGGCCGTCGTCGTCCGGGAGGACGACGACCCCGGATGGGCCTCCCGCGGCGCGCACAAGCTGCTCGGGGCTCTCGAGGTCTTCGAGCCGCAGGGACTGCAGCTGCAGGGTCGGCGCGTCCTCGACGCCGGTGCCTCCACCGGCGGGTTCACCGACGTGCTGCTGCGCCGCGACGTGCGCGAGGTCGTGGCGGTCGACGTCGGCTACGGCCAGCTCGTCTGGCGGCTGCGCGACGACCCGCGCGTCCAGGTGCACGACCGCACGAACGTGCGCAGCCTGACCCGCGAGGACGTCGGCGGCGCCGTCGACGCGGTCGTCTCCGATCTGTCGTTCATCTCCCTTACCGTGGTGATGCCCGCGTTGACCGCCGTCTGCCAGGAGGAGGGCGACATCGTGCTGATGATCAAGCCCCAGTTCGAGGTGGGCCGCGGCAACCTCGGCAAGAACGGGGTCGTGCGCGACCCCGACCTGCACGCCGACGCCGTGCTGCGCGTCTGCGAGAGCGGGCTCGAGCAGGGGTGGGGCACCCATGGGCTGGCGGCCAGCCCGCTGCCCGGACCTGCGGGGAACGTCGAGTACTTCTGCTGGCTGCGGCGCGACCCCGAGCCCTCGGTGCCCGACCGGTCGGCCGTCGCCGACGTCGTCGCCCGTGGACCGCTCGCGACGGCGGACGGGGACGACGCATGAGCGAGCGCCGCGTCCTGCTCATCGTGCACACCGCGCGCGCGGAGGCGACGTCGCTCGCGGCGCGCCTGGCCACCGATCTGCGCAGTGCCGACATCGGCGTCTGCGTGCTCGAGTCCGACCGCGACGACCTCGTGGCGGCCGGGATCGGCGAGGTCGGCGTGATCCCCGCCCAGGAGGGCGCGGCACACGGCTGCGAGCTCGCGGTGGTGCTCGGCGGCGACGGCACCATCCTGCGCGCCACCGAGATCTGCCGCGGCACCCAGACGCCGGTGCTCGGCGTGAACCTGGGGCACGTCGGGTTCCTGGCCGAGGCCGACGTCGACGACCTGCAGGCCGTCGTGCAGGGCGTCGTGGACCGCACCTACCGGGTCGAGGAGCGGCTGACGATCGAAGTGACGGTCAGCGTCGGGGACGAGGTCGTCGCGACGAACTGGGCGCTCAACGAGGCCACGGTCGAGAAGGCCTCGCGCGAGCGCATGCTCGAGCTGGAGCTGATCGCCGACGGCGTTTTGCTCGCGACGCCTGCCGGCTCGACCGCCTACAACTTCAGCGCCGGCGGGCCGATCGTGTGGCCGGAGGTCGAGGCCCTCCTGCTGGTCCCGATCAGCGCGCACGCCCTCTTCGCGCGGCCGCTGGTCGTCTCGCCGAACTCGACGCTCGCGATCGAGGTCATGGGGGAGATGACGGCGGGCGTGCTCTGGTGCGACGGGCGTCGCGCAGCCGACCTCCCGCAGGGTGCCCGGGTGGAGGTCCGACGCTCGGACACGCCGGCCAGGCTCGCGCGGCTGCACGAGGCGCCCTTCGCCGACCGCCTCGTCCGCAAGTTCGACCTGCCCGTCGCCGGCTGGCGCGGCGCGGCGGAGCAGCGTCGCCTCGGGCGACGGGTCGAGGACGTCTGATGTGGCAGCACCTGCGACTCAGCTCGCTGGGCGTCATCGAGTCCGCCGAGCTCGAGCTCGACGCGGGCTTCACCGTCATCACCGGTGAGACCGGTGCGGGCAAGACGATGGTCGTGACAGCACTCGGTCTGCTGCGTGGCGGGCGTGCCGACGCGGGCCTGGTGCGGCACGGCGAGCGTCAAGCACGGGTCGAGGCGAGCGTCGAGGTGCCGGGTGGGTCTCCGGTCGTGCGCGCGGTCGAGGACGCCGGCGGCACGGTCGACGACGACGTCGTCGTGCTGGGCCGGGTGCTGTCGGCGCAGGGCCGCTCGCGTGCTGTCGCGGGCGGCGCGACCGTGCCGGCCGCGGTGCTCTCCGACGTGACCGACGCCCTCGTGGCGGTGCACGGACAGTCCGACCAGCACCGGCTCCTGCGCGGGTCTGCCCAGCGCTCGGCGCTCGACGCCTTCGCGGGGGACGCGCTCGCCGCGCTCGCCGAGGAGTACGCCCCGCGGTACGCACGACTGCGCTCCGCGCGGGCGCGCCTGGAGGAGCTGCGCCAACACGGGCAGGAACGGGCCCGCCAGCTCGACCTCCTCCAGCACGGACTCGCGGAGATCGCCGACGTGGAGCCGCGGGAGGGCGAGGACGAGGAGCTCGTCACCGAGGAGGGACGGCTCGCCCACGCCGAGGCGCTGGTGCAGGCCGCGTTGACGGCGCACGAGGGTCTCGCCGGCGACCATGGCGCCGCCGCGCGCGACGTCGTCGCCTCCGGCTCGGCGGCCCTGCAGGACGTCGCCGGGCACGACCCCGAGCTCGACGACATGGCGCAGCGGCTGCGCGAGGTCGGCATCCTGCTCGACGAGGTCGCCGCCGACCTGAGCGCCTACGCGCACGGCGTCGAGGTCGACCCCGCCCGGCTGGCCGCGGTGCAGGAACGTCGTGCGGCCCTCGCGGCCCTCCAGCGCAAGTACGGCCCCTCCCTCGCCGACGTGCTGGCCTGGCAGGAGAAGGCCGCCGCCGAGGCTGGGGAGCTCGACCACGACGACCAGGCCATCGCCGACCTCGAGGCGGAGGTCGAGGCACTCGAGCCCCAGGTGCTGGACCTTGCGCACCGCATGAGCGAGGTGCGCCGGGAGGCCGGTGCCCGGCTCGCGGACCTGGTGGGGGAGGAGCTCACCCAGCTGGCCATGCCGTCGGCGCGGCTCGAGGTCGCCGTCAGCGTGCCCGAGGACGCCGTTCCCGCGGCCCACGGCATCGACGACGTCGAGCTGCTGTTCGCCGCGAACAACGGCTCCGCGCCACGCCCGCTGGCGAAGGGGGCGAGCGGCGGTGAGCTGTCGCGCCTCATGCTGGCGCTCGAGGTGGTCCTGGCCGACCAGGGCACCGTGCCGACGCTCGTGTTCGACGAGGTCGACGCGGGCATCGGCGGACGCGCTGCGGTCGAGGTGGGCCGCCGGCTCGCCCGGCTGGCCGAGGGCCCGCAGGTGCTGGCGGTGACGCACCTGCCCCAGGTGGCAGCCTTCGCGCACCACCACTTCCACGTCATGAAGGACGACGACGGCAACGTCACGAGCAGCAGCGTCGTGCGGCTCGACGGCCAGGCGCGCGTCGACGAGCTGGCGCGCATGCTCGCCGGCCAGGACGAGTCCGAGGCCGCGCAGGCGCACGCGCGCGAGCTGCTGGAGCTGGCCGGACGTCTCTGAGCCGGCCCGGCCGACGCGCCGGGACGCGCCGACCCGACCTGCCAGGAGGGCCGGGGTGCGCGTGCCACGATGGACGACGATGTCTCGACGCACCCGATCCACCGACGACACGACCGACGACATCGTCGGGGTCGTGCGCTTCGCCCGCGCCGGTGACGGTGCCGCCAAGTCGCTCCGCGCGGGCGACATCGCCGTCGTCGACCTGCCCGACCTCGACCGCGCCCAAGCCGACGCCCTGGTGCAGCGCAAGGTCCGGGCGGTGCTGAACGCGGCGGAGTCCTCGACCGGTCGCTACCCCAACTCCGGTCCGCAGGTGCTGGCCGACGCCGGCATCGCGCTCGTCGACCACGTCGGTGCGGGCATCTGGACCCGGCTGCGCAGCGGCGACACCGTGCGCATCGCCGACGGCAAGATCTTCAAGAACGAGGTGCTCGTCGCGCAGGGCCAGATGGTCGACGACGCGACCCGCTCCGAGCGGCTCGGCGCCGCGGAGCGAGAGCTCGCGACGAAGCTGGGCTCGCTCACGGCGAACGCGTCGGACCACCTCGAGCGCGAGCGCGCCCTGCTGCTGGAGGGCGCACGGGTCCCGCGCCTCGACGCCAAGCTGCGGGGTCGGCCCGTGGTCGTCGTCTCGCGCGCCTACCAGTGGGAGCACGACCTCAAGGCGATCCGTCGCTGGATCCGCGACTCCGGCGCGGTCGTCGTCGGTGTGGCCGCCGGCGCCGACGCCCTGCTCGAGACCCGCATCAAGCCCGACGTCGTGATCGGCCATCTCCAGGACCTCTCCGACCGTGCCCTGCGCAGCGGCGCCGACGTGGTCGTCGTGAGCCCGTCGGGACGCACCGACGGCGCGGAGCGCTTCGAGCGCGCGCACGTCGACGTGACCGTGTTCCAGGCGACGGGCTCGGCAGCCGACCTCGCGATCCTGCTGGCCGACGCGAACGACGCGCCGGTCGTCGTCGAGGTCGGGGCGCCGCGCGGTCTCGTCGAGTTCCTCGAACGAGGCACGGCCGACGTCGCGAGCTCCTTCGTCACGCGGCTGCGGACGTCGGCGACGCTCGTCGACGCGCACGCCGTGGCCCACTTCACCCGCCGCACGATGCCCGCGTGGCCCGTGCTGCTCATCCTGCTCGCGGGCGTCCTGGCCGTCGTCGCCGCCGTGGGCACGACCCCCACGGGCGCCGACTGGTACGCCGTGCTCGGCGAGCGCCTGGCCGACCTCCGCACCTGGCTCGAAGGACTGCTGTAGATGATCACCTTCCGGTACCACCTCGTCTCGATCGCCGCCGTCCTGCTGGCCCTGGCCGCGGGCGTCGCGCTCGGCGCCGGCGCGCTCGACGGCCGCTTCGCCCCCGACCGCGAGGAGGGCTCGTCGTCCGGTGGCGACTCCGCGCTCGTGTCGTTCGAGAACGGGTACGCGGCGCGCACGTCGACCGGCCTCATCGAAGGCACCCTCGACGACCGGTCCGTCGTGCTGCTGACCCTGCCGGGTGCCGACGCCGAGCAGGTCGCGGGCGTCCGTCGCAACCTGGAGAGGGCGGGTGCGACGATCACCGGCACGGTCGCGCTCACCAGCAAGCTCGTCGACCCCGCCAACCGTCAGTTCGCCGAGAGCGTCACCGAGGAGGCGGCACCCGACTCCACCGGCGAGGGCTACGCGCTGCGGATGGGCGCCGGGACGGGCGCCCTCTTCCGCCCCGGCCTCGGGCTGTCCAACCCGCTCCTCCGCCTGCGCAGCGCCGACTTCGGGTTCGGCATCGGGTCGGGCTGCACCGTCACCGACAGCGGCAACGGCCTGCGCATCGCCGGCGGCGGCTGGGCACGTACGACGGCGACGGGCGCCCAGGCGTGCTCGACCGCCCGCACGGCGGAGATCGCCGTGCTCCCGCGCGGCTCTGGCGGCGACCCGCTGGTCAAGGTCAAGCTCGCCGGCGCTGCCGCCCGTTGCGAGGTGGACGGCACCACGCTGACCGCCACCGCGTCCTTCGACCTGCGCCTGCAGTACTGGAACGGCTCGGGCTACAGCAACGTCGGCACCGGCACCTTCCCCGCGGCCGGCGACACCGCCCTGCCCGACCCGAGCACGCTGTCGGTGGGCGGCACCCCGCTCTCGACGTGGATCGAGTCGTGGTCGGTGGCCCGGGTCAGCAGCGGCATCACCAAGGTCGCCAGCGGGCGCAGCACGCGGGTGAGCGTGCCAGCGGTCCTCAACCTCGTCACCGCCCCGCTGCGCCACCAGGTCGCCTCCGACGGCACCCCCGTGCTGGACGACG
>NZ_LUNF01000259.1:0-6857 GCF_001626145.1 Aeromicrobium sp. REDSEA-S32_B7 | reverse complement strand
GCCTCCTCCACCGAGCCGAAGACCGGCTGGGTGGTCCCGGCCAGCTCGACGGTGGTGCCGGCCTTGCGCGCGTTGACGCCGCCGACGATGTTCGACCCCGCCTCGATCATCAAGGTGGTGTGCTTGGAGCCCATCCCACCGGTGATGCCCTGGACGATGACCTTGGAGTCCTTGGTCAGGAAGATCGACATGTCAGCCCCTTCAGCCGTTCGCCAGCTCGGCGGCCTTGTCGGCCGCTCCGTCCATCGTGTCCACCTGGGTGACGAGCGGGTGGTCCAGCTCGTTCAGGATGGCGCGACCCTCGTCGACGTTGTTGCCGTCGAGACGGACCACGAGCGGCTTGGTGGCGTTGTCGCCCAGCAGCTCGAGCGCGCCCTTGATGCCGTTCGCCACGGCGTCGCACGACGTGATGCCGCCGAAGACGTTGACGAACACGCTCTTGACCTGCGGGTCGCCGAGGATGACGTCGAGACCGTCGGCCATGACCTGCGCCGAGGCGCCGCCGCCGATGTCGAGGAAGTTGGCCGGCTTGACCGAGCCGTGCTTCTCGCCGGCGTAGGCGACGACGTCGAGGGTGCTCATGACCAGGCCCGCGCCGTTGCCGATGATGCCGACCTCGCCGTCGAGCTTGACGTAGTTGAGGCCCTTCTCCTTGGCCTTCGCCTCGAGCGGGTCCGCCTCCTCGTGGATGACGAACTCCTCGTGCTCGGCGTGGCGCACCTCCGAGGCGTTGTCGTCGAGCGACACCTTGCCGTCGAGAGCCTCGAGCTTGTCGCCCTCGAGACGGGCGAGCGGGTTGACCTCGACGAGGGTGGCGTCCTCCTCGACGAAGACCTTCCAGAGCGACTGGACCATGGCGACGGCCTGGTCGGCGAGCTCGGCCGGGAACTTGGCCTCCTCGACGATCGCGCGGGCCTTGGCCTCGTCGACACCGGCACCGGCGTCGATCGGGATCTGGCGGACGGCCTCGGGGTTGGTCTTGGCGACCTCCTCGATCTCCACACCACCCTCGACGCTCGCGATGCACAGGTAGCTGCGGTTCGAGCGGTCCAGCAGGAAGGAGAAGTAGTACTCCTCGACCGGGGGCGTGGCCGGCGTGACGAGCACGCGGTTGACCGTCAGGCCCTTGATCTCCATGCCGAGGATGTTCGACGCGTGCTCGTAGGCCTCGTCGGCGGTCTTGGCGATCTTGACGCCGCCGGCCTTGCCGCGGCCGCCGGCATTGACCTGCGCCTTGATCACGGTGACGCCGCCGAGCTCCTCGGCGGCAGCCTTGGCCTCGTCGGCGGTCGTGACGACCTTGCCGAGCGTCGTCGCGACGCCGTGCTTGGCGAAGAGCTCCTTCGCCTGGTATTCCATCAGATCCACGGTGATGACCGTCCTTGGTTCGTCCAGGGTCCTCTGAGGTAGGTCAGAGCCTCTCGGGACTCTAGCCTCTGTGGGAGGGGAACGGGCGGCGGGGTGCGTCACACCTGGCAGGGGTGACGGCGGCCACGCGCCTGTCCTGCCAATCAGTGCGGCGGCAGCACCTCGAGCGCGACGTCGTCGATCCCGAGGTCGGCGAGCGCGGCCCTGAGTGCCTGCGCGGCCGTGTCGCCGGCGACCACGACCACCCGTCCGGCGTCCTCGGCGCGCACCACCCAGGCGGTCGCGACGGGCTCGCTGCCGCCGAGGTAGACGACCTCGTCGCCGTCCGCGCTCGCCGCTCGGGCGTGGCGCAGCGCGAGCTCCTCGGAGGCACCGCTCAGGTCGGCAACCACGACTCGTGGGATCGGCATCCCGAGATCGTCCCGCACGGCGGTGTTCCTCCTCACAACCACCCCCGCGACACGCCCGGAACGACGGGGAGGGCGTCGTCGGTCTCCAGGTTCCTCCTTGACCATGACCTCCTGTCCTCTAGACTCGACAGGTCCCGCCCCGTGCATCGCTGGAGGTCTCTGCGTGTCATCACCTGCGCCCAAACGTCGACTCGACGTCAGGCAGCAGACGCCGCGCGACTCCGTCGGCGGCCGTCGGGCGGCTGTCCGTCCCCGCCGTCGCAAGACCAGCCTGCGTCTCACGCCGGCTGCCGCGGGTGCCGTCGCCCTCGTGATGGCCGGGATCGGCGCAGCAGCGCTGTCCCCGCGTGCCGACCAGGGCTCGCTCGACTCCGGCTACCAGACGATCTCGGCGAGCTACACCGGCTCCCAGGGCGTCGACGTGACGCCCGAGATCGACGAGGCGACGCTGGCCCGCCAGACCGAGCAGCAGGCCTCGCAGAAGCTGAAGGTCGACGGCGAGCTGCGCGACAAGGCGCAGAACGTCGCCGATGAGTACAAGTCGAACCAGTGGGTGCTGCCGGTCACCGGCTACGCGCTGACCGCGCGGTTCGGCCAGTCCAGCTCGCTGTGGGCCCGTGTGCACACCGGCCTCGACTTCGCGGGCCCGTCGGGCTCGACGATCGTCTCGGTCGCGGCCGGTACGGTGACCGACACGAGCTACGCGGGCGCCTACGGCAACCGCACCGTCGTCACCCTCGACGACGGCACCGAGATCTGGTACTGCCACCAGAGCCGCATCGTCGCCACCCCCGGTGAGCGCGTGCGCGCCGGTCAGACGATCGGCTACACCGGCTCGACCGGCAACGTGACCGGCCCCCACCTCCGAGCCGATCGACCCCGAGATCGCGCTGCGCGAGCACGGCGTCACGCCGTAGCCCCACCCCGACCTGACGACGCCCCCGGCCAGCGGCCGGGGGCGTCGTGCGTCGTGGCGGCTACAGCTTCTCGACCGGGGCGTAGCGCAGCAGCAGGCGCTTGACGCCCTGCGAGCCGAAGTCGACGCTGGCGACCGCGTTGTCGCCCTGGCCGTCGAGCGCGACGACGGTGCCGAGGCCGAAGCTGTCGTGCGTGACCCGGTCGCCCGGGGTCAGCGACGGCACCGCGCGCTTGCGCTGCGAGCGTGCCGCGGCCGCCTTGGCCGTGAACGCCTGACCGCGACCGCCGCCGCTGGAGGAGCCACCACCGCCGATGGAGGGTGCGCGGGTCCACGCCGTCGGCGACTGTCCCTCCCGGCGCCAGTCGAGCAGGTGGGCGGGGATCTCGTCGAGGAACCGCGACGCCGGGTTGTACGACGGCGCACCCCAGGCCGCACGGCTCATCGCCCGGGTGACGTAGAGCCGTTCGCGGGCGCGGGTGATGCCGACGTAGGCGAGGCGTCGCTCCTCCTGCAGCTCGGTCGCGTCGCCGAGCGCGCGCAGGTGGGGGAACACGCCGTCCTCGAGCCCGGTGAGGAAGACGACGGGGAACTCCAGCCCCTTGGCGGTGTGCAGCGTCATCAGCGTGACCATGCCGTCGCCCTCGTCGGGGATCGAGTCGGCGTCGGCGACGAGCGCGACCTGCTCGAGGAACGCCTCGAGGGAGCCGCTCGTCAGGTCGGCCTCCTCGCGGCCGCTCTCCTCGTCGGAGACGGTGGACGCGTTGACGACGTACTCGCGCGCGACGGCGACGAGCTCGGCGAGGTTCTCCACGCGGGTCTCGTCCTGCGGGTCCTTGCTGTCCTCTAGCGCGGAGAGGTAGCCGCTGCGGGTGAGGGCGGCCTCGAGCACGACGTCGGCGGGCTCGCCCGAGAGCGCGAGCTCGCGGAGCTCGGCCATCGTGGCGGCGAAGGCCTGCACGGCCTTGAGGGAGCGGGGGGCGAGGTCGCCGGTCTCCTCGGCGCACTGGAGGGCGTCCCAGAAGGAGATCTGCTCGCGTGCGGCGAACCGCTCGACGGCGGCCTGCGCGCCGTCGCCGATGCCACGCTTCGGCTCGTTGACGATGCGCCGCAGCGACACGGCGTCGCGCGGGTTGACCAGCGCCCGGACGTAGGCGAGGGCGTCCTTGATCTCCTTGCGCTCGTAGAAGCGCACGCCGCCGACCACCCGGTAGGGCAGCCCCACGCGGATGAAGACCTCCTCGAACACCCGGGACTGGGCGTTGGTGCGGTAGAAGATGGCGACGTCGGACGGCTTCGCGTCGCCGGCGTCGGTGAGCCGGTCGACCTCGTCGGCGATGAACTGCGCCTCGTCGCGCTCGTCGTCGCCGACGTAGCCAACGACCCGCTCGCCGTCGCCGGCCGCCGACCACAGCTTCTTGTCCTTGCGGCCCTCGTTGCGGCTGATGACCGCGTTGGCGGCGTTGAGGATGGTCTGCGTCGAGCGGTAGTTCTGCTCCAGCAGGACGGTGGACGCGGCGGGGTAGTCCTGCTCGAACTCCAGGATGTTGCGGATGTTCGCGCCGCGGAAGGCGTAGATGGACTGGTCGGAGTCGCCGACGACCATGAGGTCGAGGTCGGGGTCGGTCTCGGGGTCGCAGAGCTCCCGCACGAGCGCGTACTGGGCGTGGTTGGTGTCCTGGTACTCGTCGACGAGCACGTGCCGGAACCGACGCCGGTACGTCTCGCGCACGTCGGGGAAGGCCTGGAACAGGTGGACGGTCTGCATGATGAGGTCGTCGAAGTCCATGGCGTTGGCCGCCCGGAGTCGCTGCTGGTAGAGCCGGTAGGCCTCGGCGTAGAGCTCCTCGGTGCCGTTGGTGGCGCGACCGCCGGCCGACTCGTGGTCGACGAGCTCGTTCTTGAGGTTCGAGACCCAGTGCAGCACGGCGCGCGGGTTGACCTGCTTGGGGTCCAACCCCATGTCCTTGCAGACCAGGGTCATGAGAGGTCGGGAGTCGGCGGCGTCGTAGATGCTGAACGTCGAGGTGTAGCCGAACCGGTTGGCCTCGCGCCTCAGGATGCGCACGCACGAGGAGTGGAACGTGCTCACCCACATGGCACGCGACGGGCCACCGACGAGCTCGGCGACACGCTCGCGCATCTCGGCGGCCGCCTTGTTGGTGAAGGTGATCGCCAGGATCGAGCCCGGGTGGGCGCCGCGGGCGGAGATCAGCCAGGCGATGCGCCGCGTGAGCACCCGCGTCTTGCCCGACCCGGCTCCCGCGACCACCAGCACCGGCCCCGGCTCGTGGGAGACCGCGGCCCGTTGGGCGTCGTTCAGCCCCTCCAGGAGCGTGTCGGAGCGGGCGGCGCGGCGGGTGCGGGCCGCTGCCACCGGGCTCGGGTCGGAGTCGTCCGAGGACGACGAGGGGCGGGCACCGGCGGGCACGGGAAAGGGCGACGTCATGACCGGTCCAGCCTAGTCGGCGGGCCCGACAGCGCCGCGCGCGGCGACGACGTCCTGCTGTGCGTCTACCGACAGGCGGGCTGGGGTGCGGCTACCCGCAGGTTCTCCGCCGTCGGGTTGATCTCGATCCGGAAGTCGAGCCCGTCCTCCGCGGCCGATCGTGCCAGTCGGTCCACGGCTGCGTCCCCCGTGTCGCCGAGGACCTCGGGGTCGATCTCGACGTGGTCCAGGCGGCCGCTGTAGATCGCGACCCGCGCTTCGACCGGCTCGTCGGCCCGCTCGCCCTCGAGCTCGATCGGTCGGACCGCGCCGAGCACGAGTGCCACAGCCACGCGAGCCGGCACCTGCACGGTGACGACCTGGCCGTCGTCGTTGCTGAGCTCGGTGGCCTTGGACGCCTCGAACAGGTCGGCGAGCGGCCACCCGGGGTCGACCTCGTCCGAGCCGGGACGTGCCGCGAACGTGCCCGCCGCGTCGGTCCGGCTCCAGCAGCCACTGACTCTCCCGCCCTCGGAGAGCACCGTGGTCCACACGGCGTCGTCCACGACCCGCACCTGCGTGGGACCGTCGGCCTCTGTCGTGAACCGGAGGGAGCGGCGGAGCGCTCGTCCTCCGCGTCGGTCTCCGCGCCGCACCCGGCGAGCAGGACCGCGGCGAGCGCGACGGCGGGACGGGCGAGCAACGCGGTCCTGGTCATGGCGTGAGCGTAGGGGCCGCGGCGCGGCGGCGGGCCGAAACTGTCACAACCAGTTGCACGTCACCCGCATGCCCGTGCCACGGGAAGCCGTCGGGGACCTCGTCGGGGCGATGTCGGGTGCGGGTGCGCGTGGCAGGATGCCGACGTGATCGCGCTCGAGATCGACCCCGACGCCACCGAACCGCCGTTCGAGCAGGTGCGGCGGCAGGTGGCCGCAGCCGCCGCCGACGGCTCGCTGCCGCCGGGGCACCGGCTGCCGACCGTGCGCGCGCTCGCCGCCGACCTGGGTCTGGCCGTCAACACCGTCGCCCGGGCCTACCGCGAGCTGGAGGCCGACGGGGTCGTGGAGACGCAAGGTCGGCGCGGCACGTTCGTGACGGCACCGGTCGCCCCCGACGGCGCCACCCGCGCGGCGGTCGAGCAGGTGGTCGCGGACGCACGGCGCGCCGGCCTCTCGCGCGACCAGGTGGTCCGCCTGGTCGAGGAGGTGTGGGGCGCGTGAGCGACCTGGCCGACGTGACCATCAGGCTCGCCCGCGAACGGGACCTCGACGAGCTGACCGACCTCTGGGAGCGCGCGGCTCGGACGAGCCACGGCTTCATGGCCGACCACGACTTCACCGACGCCCACCCCTACCTGCGCGACGCGCTGCTGCCGTCGATGGCCGTCTGGGTCGCCGAGCGCGCCGGCCGCCCCCTCGGCCTCGCCGGGTGCCGGGGCACCCACCTGGAGCTGCTGTACGTCGAGCCCGAGGTGCACGGCACGGGCATCGGCACCCTCCTGCTCGACCACGTCGCCCCCACCAGCGTCGAGGTGTACGCCGGCAACGCGCACGGCCTCGGCTTCTACACGTCACACGGCTTCCGCACCCTGCGCACCCACACCACCGACGCCTTCGGCCGCCCCTTCCCCGTCGTGCACCTGGTGCGCGAGCTGTCCTGAGCCTGCGTGACCTTGCTGGTGCGGTGGCTGCGGGGGTCGTGACCTTGCTGGTGCGCTGCCGCAGGGGGTCTGGGC
>NZ_LUNF01000258.1:0-3407 GCF_001626145.1 Aeromicrobium sp. REDSEA-S32_B7 | reverse complement strand
TCGCCATGGTCGAGGCCGACTGGGTGCTGACGATCGTCGGCCTCGTCGTCTTCCCCGCAATGTTCGGCATCAACGTCTTCTACCAGCGCTGGCTGTCGCCGCGCGTGGCCCGCGCACAGGCGCTGCGCGGCGACCTCAGCGCGGTCGCCCACGAGTCCTTCGACGGCGCGCTGGTCGTCAAGTCGCTCGGCCGCGAGGCCGAGGAGACCGAGCGGTTCACGCGGGCCACGCACGAGCTGCGCGACGCGAACATCGCGGTCGGGCGCATCCGCAGCATCTTCGACCCGCTCCTGGAGGCGTTGCCGAACCTCGGCATCCTCCTCGTGCTCGTCCTCGGCGTCGGCCGGGTCGCCAGCGGTGCCGCGGAGCCGGGCGACGTCGTGCAGGTCGCGTACCTGTTCACGGTCGTCGCCTTCCCCGTGCGCGCGATCGGCTGGGTCCTCGGCGAGCTGCCGCGCAGCGTGGTCGGCTGGGACCGCGTCGACAACGTGCTGCAGGCGACGGGGTCGATGGCCTACGGCGACGGCACGGTCCCGGGCGCCGGAGCGGTCGACCTGCGCCTGCGCGGCGTGGCCCACCGCTTCGACGACGCCGAGCACGACGTGCTCCAGGGCGTCGACCTCCACGTGCCCCGCGGCAGCGTCACCGCGCTCGTCGGAGCGACGGGCAGCGGCAAGAGCACGCTCACCACGCTGCTGTCCCGGCTCGTCGACCCGCGACTCGGCACCGTCGAGGTCGACGGCCTCGACCTGCGCACGCTCGACCACGGCGCGCTGGCCAGCACCGTCGCCGTCGTCCCGCAGGGCACGTTCCTGTTCGACGACTCCGTCCGCGAGAACGTGACGCTCGGCCTCGACGTCCCCGACGAGGACGTGTGGGAGGCGTTGCGCACGGTGCAGGCCGACGGGTTCGTCGCACGCCTCGGCGCCGGGCTCGACACCCAGCTCGGCGAGCGCGGCACGACCCTGTCGGGCGGCCAGCGCCAGCGCCTCGCGCTCGCCCGCGCCCTGGTGCGCCGACCCCGCCTGCTCGTCATGGACGACGCGACGAGCGCGGTCGACCCGGAGGTCGAGCAGCGGATCCTGCGGGCGCTCGCGGAGCGCACGTCCGACGGCAGCGGCCCGACCGTGCTCGTCGTCGCCTACCGCAAGGCCACCATCTCCCTCGCCGACGAGGTCGTGCTGCTCGACGGCGGCCGCGTGGTCGAGCGGGGCACCCACGAGGAGCTGCTGGAGAGGTCGAGCGTCTACCGCGATCTCGTCGACGCCTACGACCAGGCGAGGGAGGCGAGCGCATGAGCAGCGACACCACGCTCCCCGGCGTCGCACCCGTGCGCGCCACCGGCGGTCAGATCGTGCGCCGCGGGCTCGCGCTCTCGCCGGCCATCCGCGACGGCCTGTGGCTCACCCTTCTGCTGGCCGTGCTCAGCACCGTCGGCGGCTCCGTGGTGCCCGTGGTCATCCAGCGCACGATCGACTCCGGTCTCGGCGACGGCGGCACGACGTCGCTGTCCGCCATCGGGCCCTACCTCCTCGGGGCGCTCGTCCTCGTGCTGCTGACGGCCGTCGTCGCCTACTGGATGCGGGTGCGGCTGTTCGTCGCGAGCGAGCGCGGCCTGGCCGAGCTGCGGGTCACCGCGTTCCGGCACGTCCACGACCTGTCGATGCTCACGCAGAACGCCGAGCGGCGCGGCGCCCTCGTCTCGCGGGTGACCTCCGACGTCGACCAGGTGTCCCTGTTCCTGCAGTTCACCGGCATCACCATCGTCATCAGCATCGGCCAGATGCTGGTCGCGACGATCATCATGGCGTTCTACTCCTGGCAGCTCACGCTCGTCGTGTGGGCCTGCTTCCTGCCCCTCGTCATGAGCCTGAAGTTCTTCGCCGGACGGCTCAGCCGCGCCTACGACACCGTCCGCCGGACGGTCGGTGAGATGCTCGCCGTGGTCGCCGAGCCCGTCGTGGGCGCGTCGGTCGTCAAGGCGCACGCCATCGAGGAGCGCACGCAGCAGCGCGTCGACGACGGCATCCAGCGCAACCTCGACGCCAACGTCCGCGCGCAGAAGCTGGTCGCCGTCACGTTCGCGTCGGCGGGGCTCGCCGGAGGCCTGGCGAACGCCGGCGCCATCGCGGCCGGTGTCGTGATCGGCGTGGCGGGCGGGCTGTCGATGGGCACCGTCATCGCCTTCGCGTTCCTCGTCGGGTTGCTCGTCGGGCCGGCGCAGATGGCCACCCAGGTGCTCACCGAGGCGCAGAACGCGATCGCGTCCTGGCGACGCGTCATCGAGCTCCTCGACACGCCCGCCGACGTCGTCGACCCCGGTCCCGACGGGCTCGCGCTCCCCGACGAGGTGCTCGGTGCGCGCTTCGAGGGCGTCGGGTTCGCCTACCCCGGCGGACCGGAGGTGCTCTCCGACGTCGACGTCGTCATCGAGCCACGGCAGCGGATCGCCGTCGTGGGCGAGACGGGCTCGGGCAAGACGACGTTCGCGAAGCTGCTGACCCGCCTCATGGACCCGACCCGCGGCACCGTGCGGCTGGGCGACACCGACATCACGCAGGTCGCCTTCGACGACCTTCGGCGGCACGTGCTGATGGTGCCGCAGGAGGGGTTCCTGTTCGACGCCACGCTGCGCGAGAACCTGCGCTACGGCCGGCGGGACGCGTCCGACGAGGTGCTCCTGGCGACGGTGGCCGACCTGGGGCTCACCGACTGGTTCGCGACGCTGCCGCGAGGCCTCGACACGCCGGTCGGCCAGCGTGGCGAGTCGTTGTCGGCGGGGGAGCGGCAGCTGGTGGCGCTGGTGCGCTCGGCGCTCGCCGACCCCGACTTCCTCGTGCTCGACGAGGCCACCAGCGCCGTCGACCCGCAGACGGAGCTGCGCGCCACCCGCGCCCTGGAGACGCTGCTCGACGGGCGCACGAGCGTCACCATCGCGCACCGGCTGACCACGGCCGAGAACGCCGACCGGGTGCTCGTGTTCGATGCCGGCCGGCTGGTGGAGGACGGGTCGCACGCCGCGCTCGTCGAGGCCGGCGGCGTGTACGCGCGCCTGCACGCCAGCTGGGTGGCGCAGGCGTCGCTGGGCATCGCCCCGGTCGCCGACTGACCCTCTGGGAGGATGGACCCGTGAGCTCCCTCGACCCCGCCGTCGCCGCACGGCTCAAGCGCGACCCTGCCGGCCTCGTGCCGGCCGTCGTCCAGGACGCCGGCACGCACGCCGTCCTCATGGTCGGCTGGATGGACGACGAGGCGCTGCACCGCACGCTCACGACGGGCCGCGGGACCTACTGGAGCCGCAGCCGCCAGGAGTACTGGGTGAAGGGGGAGACCTCCGGCCACGTGCAGCACGTGCGCGAGGTCCGGCTCGACTGCGACGGCGACACGCTGCTCGTCGTCGTCGACCA
>NZ_LUNF01000257.1:0-3498 GCF_001626145.1 Aeromicrobium sp. REDSEA-S32_B7 | reverse complement strand
GTATAAGAGACAGAGATGAGCCTGGTCGGATTCATCGCCTCAGCACCCGAACTGCACTTCACCAAGGCCGGCGCCGAGTGCTGCCGTATGCGCGTTGGCATCGAGCAGTGGCGCAAGGAGGTCGACGGGAGCTTTACGAAGCTCGACCCGACCTTCCACGACATGGTCGCCTTCGAGAGCACCGCCCGCGAGGCCTACGCCCGCTTCTGCAAGGGTGACTCGTTCGTGGCCAGCGGCTACGTCCACGAGTACGAGGTGGACGGCCGCGAGGGCAGCGTCATCAAGGAGGAGTTCGTCGCCCGCAAGATCGGCCACAACGTCAACAAGACCGACTACGTCGTCCAGCGCGGCCGGCACGCTGCCGACCGGTCCCTGACATCCGTGCCCCAGCCGCCCGCTGTCGGCCTCTGATCGGACTCGGCCATGAGTTCGTACCCCGACGAGCCCGACGACACTGACGGCTACCGCAGCGTGACCGATCTCCTGGAGCGACCACCGGTTCCGATCAACTGGAACCTGCTGGACGCGGAGCAGGCCGAGGTCGAGTGGCACGACCTGGACCAGTGGGTGAAGTGGCTCAAGAGCACGTTCGGTCTCCCGCCGAACATCGTGCCGCCGTACTGGCACCGCCACGACGAACTCGTCTGGGAGCTCTCGGCGCTGCACTGCCACTGGCTCAGCTGCTACCACGAGTCGGCGTCGCCGTCGGCCCCGATCGGTTGGATGCGGGAGTTTGCCGAAGCTCGCAGCCGACTGCGGGATTGGGTGTCGATCTGCGGCACGCGGCTGGATCGCGACCGCCCTACGCGGCAGACCACCTGGCCGGGAGACCTCCCCGCTGACACCGGCGCAGAGATCGAGATCCGCGACCGCAGCAAGGACTTCGCGGACTTCGTCCGCGAAGACGTCCTGCGCCGTCGCCGGATCGAGGCAATCGCGAATCAGCAACTCATCGGCTGAGCCGGATCCGGCCCATGGCCAAGTCACGCCCACCTTCGTCCACAGCACTCGCGCCGCCAGGCGCCTGAGAGCGATCAACGGCGCACGGTCGATTCTCCACCCCTGAAGGAGGGAACATGCTTCTCCCCCACGCACAGACCCTCGCGCAAGCCAGGTCGTACGTCGCCGCCCTCGCCGACCGAGGCACGCGGGTGGTCTCCGACGCCCACGTGCACGCGTCGCTGGTCGACGGCGTGCGCCTGTCGCGCGCTCGGCTGACGATCGTCCCCCACGGCGATGTCGACGCGGTGGCCTGCGCCCTGCGTGACGCCGAGCGTGCCGAGGAGCGGGCGCTGGTGCTCGTGGAGTCGGTGTACTCCGTGCTCGGCGACGCGGCGCCCCTGGTCGAGCTGGCCGGGCTGTGCGAGCGGCACGGCGGGCTGCTCGTCGTCGACGAGGCGCACGGGCTCGGGGTGCACGGGCCGGGCCTGGTGGCGCGGCTCGGGCTCGCCGGCCTCGACCACGTGGTGGTCACGGCCACGCTGTCGAAGGCGCTCGGCAGCCAGGGCGGCGCCGTGCTCGGACCCGCGGCTCTGCGCGAGCACCTGGTCGGCAGCCGGGGCACTCGCCGCCCTGCACGAGGTGCGCCGCCGGCCCGACCTGGCCGCGACGGTGCACCGTCGCGTCGGCGAGCTCGCCACCGCTCTCGACGTCGCCGCGCCTGCGGGGGCCGTGCTGTCGGTGCCGATGCCGTCGCCGCACGCGGCGGTCGCCGCCCAGGCCGCCGCGCTCGATGCCGGGGTGCGGGTCGGGTGCTTCCGTCCGCCGTCGGTGCCCGACGGCGTCTCGCGCCTGCGGGTGACGGCGAGCGCAGGTGTCGCCGACGACGACTGGTCGCGTGCCCTGGACGTGCTGGTCGGCATGATGGGGACGTTCCGATGAGCCGCGTCGTGGTCGTCACCGGTACCGACACCGGGGTCGGCAAGACGGTGGCCGTCGCCGCCCTCGCGGCCACCGCCCGCGGTCGCGTGGTGGTGGTCAAGCCCGTGCAGACCGGCATCGGCGGCGCCGACCCGGAGCCGCGCGACGCGCGCACCGTCGAACAGCTCACCGGGGTCGAGTGCCGTGAGCTGGTGGCGCTCGACGACCCGCTCGCCCCCGACACCGCTGCCCGCCGTCAGGGTGTCGCGCTCCCACCGGTGTCGGAGCACGTGGGCGCCGTGCTGGAGCTGGCGACGGGCCACGACGTCGTGCTCGTCGAGGGCGCGGGCGGGCTGCTCGTCCGCCTCGACACCGACGGCGGGACGCTGCTCGACCTCGCGGTCGGGCTGGCCGAGGCCGCGCCGCCCGACGTCACCGTGGACGTGGTCGTCGTGGCGAGGGCCGGTCTCGGCACGCTGAACCACACGGCGCTCACCGTCGAGGCGCTGCGGGCACGCGGCGTGGAGCCACTGGGCGTGGTCGTGGGCGCGTGGCCCGAGCGCCCTGGCCTCGCCGAGACGTGCAACCGTGACGACCTTCCCCGGGTGACGGGGGTGCCGCTCCTGGCCGTCGTGCCCGAGGGAGTGGGTGCGCTGCCGCGGGCGGAGTTCGTCGCCGCGGCGCCCGAGTGGTTCGACCTCGGCCCGGCGTCTCGACCTGGCGGCTGACCCCCACCTCCGTGCCATGCTGGGGTTCGTGAGCGCACCATTCCCGCGTCTGCTGTCGGCCACCGCCGACCGGTCCGCGCCGCTCGCAGTGCTCGACGAGCCGGCGCTCTGGGCGAACGCCGACGACCTCGTCCGCCGGGCGGGCGGGGTACCCGTGCGGGTGGCGAGCAAGTCGGTGCGCGTGCGGTCGGTGCTGGAGCGCACGCTCGCCCGCCCCGGGTTCGCGGGCGTCATGACCTACTCGCTCGCGGAGAGCTGCTGGCTCGTCGACGAGGACGTCACCGACGACGTCCTCCTCGCGTACCCCACCGTCGACCGCGCCGGGCTGCTCGCGCTCACGGAGCCCGGGGAGGCCGGCGAGCGACGTCGGGCGGCCATCACGCTCATGGTCGACTCCGAGGAGGGGCTCGACGCGATTCAGCGCGTGGTCGGCGGGTCGCACCCGACCCTGCGGATCTGCCTCGACGTCGACGCCTCGCTGCGCCCAGGGGCCCTCGGGATCCACCCCGTGCACCTGGGTGTGCGCCGCTCCCCCGTGCACACCGCGCGCCAGGCGGCGGGCGTCGCCCGACGACTCGCCGCACGGCCCGGGTTCCAGCTCGTCGGCGTCATGTTCTACGACGCGCAGGTGGCCGGCCTGCTCGACCAGATGGCCCTGGTCGAGGACCCGGTGCTGGTCTCCGCCGACCCGGCGCTCGTCGCACGCACCTACGGCGCTGCGATCCAGGCGCTGGTGGACGCACCCAGCCACGCGTAACCGCCCCCGCCCGGCGCGCGACTCCCTGGACCCTCGGTGTGTCAACACTGTTGACACGAGCCGTGACCCGGCCCCATTGTGCTCGTTGTCACAGGCACCACCCGGTCCCCCACCGTCACCCACGGAGTCCGCATGACCCGCACCCTCCGGCCC
>NZ_LUNF01000256.1:0-3452 GCF_001626145.1 Aeromicrobium sp. REDSEA-S32_B7 | reverse complement strand
TCAACCCGGAGAACACCCCGGGCCGCCTCACCTTCATCACCCGCTTCGGCGCCGACAAGATCCGCGACCTCCTGCCGCCCCTCGTGGAGAAGGTGACTGCCGCCGGCCTCGAGGTCGCGTGGGTGTGCGACCCCATGCACGGCAACACCTTCGAGGCCTCCACGGGCTACAAGACCCGCGAGTTCGACGACGTCATCGACGAGACCCGCGGCTTCTTCGAGGTGCACCGCGCGCTCGGCACGTGGCCCGGCGGCATCCACGTGGAGCTGACCGGCGACGACGTCACCGAGTGCGTCGGCGGCGGTCGACGCGTCTCCGCCGAGGACCTCGCCACGCGCTACGAGACGCTGTGCGACCCGCGGCTCAACCGCGAGCAGTCGCTCGAGCTGGCCTTCCTCGTGGCCGACATGCTGCACCAGCGCTGATCCTGCGGCACCCGCCGACACCGGCGCCCCCGGACGAGGTCCGGGGGCGCCGGTCGTTCAGACGTAGATGACGACGGTCGAGCCGACCTTGGCCTTGCCCGAGCCCGGGTCCTGGAAGACGACGCGGTCGGAGCCGGGGATGCGGTTGCGCACGTCGACCTCGAAGCCGGCCTCCTCGAGCGCCTTCACGGCCTCGTCGCGCGGGCGACCGAGCACGTCGGGCACGTCGACGGACTCCGGGCCCTTCGACACCTCGATCGTGACGGTGTCGCCGCGGAACAGCGTGCCGTCCCTCGGTGTCTGGCTGATGACCCGGTCCTTCGGGACGTCGTCGGAGAAGGACTCGCGCACGGTGACGGCGAACGACGCCTCCTCGAGCGCCGCGCGCGCCTCCTGGCGGGTGCGGCCGGTCTGGTCGGGCACCTGGATCGGCTCGCGGCCCCGGCTCACGACGAGGTCGACCACGGTGCCGCGCCGGACCTGCTGGCCGACCTTGACGCCGGAGACGGCGACGACCTGCCCCTGGGGCACGGTCTCGTCGTAGCGCTCGGTGACGTCACCGGCCTGCAGGTTGCGCCTCTCGAGCGCCGCGCGGGCGTCGTCGAGGGTCCGGCCCGACAGGTCGGGCACGGCGTAGCGCTCCTTGCCCTTGGAGACGACCGCCGTGATCTTCTGGCCCGGCAGCAGCCGGTCGCCGACGGCGGGGTCGGTGGAGATGACGGTGCCGAGGGGCGCGGTCTCGGAGAACGCGCGACGGGTGACGTCGAGCTCGAACCCCGCGTCCTTGGCCTCCTCGGCCGCCTGCGCCTCGGCCTGGCCGACCAGCTGCGGGACCGCCTCGTAGCGGCCGAAGCCCAGCCAGTAGCCGGCACCGGCTGCGACGAGCGCCGCGAGGAGCGTGGCCACCAGCAGCAGCCGGCCGCGTCGTCGTGCACGGTCGTCGCGGGTGCGGGTGGGCGGCTCCTGCGGCGGGGGAGCCGCTGCGGCGGCGGGGGTGCGCGACCACGTGTCGCTGCTCCAGCGCATGGTCGGCTCCGCGCGGGCGACGACCTCGCCGGTCTCGCGGTCGACGAGGACGGTCTCGCCGCCGTCGTCGTCCAGGGCCGAGGCCGCGGACGGTGACATCGGGCCCGAGAGGGCGCCGTCGGGGTACTCGTGCTCGAGCACGACCGGGCGGGTCGTCTCGTCGTCGGGGGCCGTCGTGCGCGGCAGGAGGTCGGCGGTGAGGTCGGGGTCGTCGGCCAGCCCCTCCACGAGGGCCCGCTCGACCAGCCGGACCTGCCGCAGCAGCACGCCGGCGTCCTGCGAGCGCTGCGTGCGGTCGCGGACCGTGGCCCTGGCGACGAGCGCGTCGACGTAGGGCGGCAGCTCAGGACGCAGCAGCGACGGCGGCGCGACGTCCTCGTGGACGTGCTTGTAGGCCACCTGAATCGGTGACTCGCCCGTGTGCGGCTTGACGCCCGTGAGCATCTCATAGAGCAGCGCCCCGCACGCGTACACGTCGGAGCGTGCGTCGGCGCCCTCGTTGACGACGATCTCGGGCGCGAGGTAGGAGACGGTGCCGATGAGCGTGCCGCCCGTGGCGGTGGTCGCGGCGCTGACGGCGCGGGCCAGGCCGAAGTCGGCGACCTTGACCTCGCCGTCGGGCGTGATGAGCACGTTCTCGGGCTTCACGTCGCGGTGGACCAGGTGCGCGCGGTGCGCCGCGGACAGCGCCGTCAGGACGTCGGCGAGGAGACGCAGCGCCCGCAGCGGACGCATGGGCGCCTCCTCGCGCATCACGTCGCGCAGGGTGCGCCCCGGTACGTACTCCATGACGAGGTAGGTGATGTCGCCGTCGCGGCCCTGGTCGAAGACGGCCACGACACCGCGGTGGTTGAGCTTGGCGGCGGCGCGCGCCTCCCGCTCGAAGCGCTGCGAGAACTCCTCGTCGTCGCCGAGCCCGGCGTGCATGACCTTGACGGCGACCGGACGGTCGAGCCGTTCGTCGTGCCCGAGGAAGACGCTGGCCATGCCGCCCCGCGCGATCCGCTCCGACACCCGGTACCGGCCGTCGAGGACACGTCCGACGAGCGCATCATCACGCGTGACCGTCACGCCGGACCTCCTCACGTCGGCTCCACAGGCCGGCTGACCCTGGGACGAGTGTAGAGAACAGCCTCGCGCGGACGGTGCTGCGCGGCCGTGTCCTCGTCGGGAGTTGCCCGCGCAGCCCGCTCCGCGGTGCTCAGGAGGAGCGTCGGGTCGCGCTGAGCGCCAGCGGTGCCAGGACGTCGCGCGCTGCCGGACCGAGCGCGTCGATCGCCTCGTCGACCTCGTCCTCGAGCCGGGCGATGTCGCGCTCGACGGCCGCGAGTGCGCCGGTGCGGGTCATGAGGTCGGTGAGCGGGGCGACGCCCTCGCGCGTGCCCAGCAGCCGGGTGAGCAGCTCACGGTCGTCGTCGGAGCCCAGCTCGAGGGCACGGGCCACCAGCACCGTGCGCTTGCCCTCGCGCAGGTCGTCGCCCGCCGGCTTGCCCGTCGCGGCCGGGTCGCCGAAGACGCCCAGCACGTCGTCGCGCAGCTGGAACGCCTGGCCGAGCGGCACGGCGATGGCGCTCAGCCCCGCCACCAGCGCGTCGTCGGCTCCTGCCAGCGCCGCGCCGATGTGCAGCGGTCGCTCCACCGTGTAGGAGGCGGCCTTGAACCGCACGATCGTCATGGCCTCCTCGACGGTGACGGTGGCGCGGGTCTGCGCCAGCACGTCGAGGTACTGGCCCGCGACGACCTCCGAGCGGCAGAGGTCGAGGTAGCGCAGCGCCTCGGGCACCCGAGGCAGGCCGGAGGAGCGCAGCTGCTCGTCGGCCCACGAGAGCATGAGGTCGCCCAGCAGCACCGCGGTGGCCTGGCCGAAGCGTGCGGCGTCGCCCACGGACCCCTCGACCGCGCGGTGCCGTGCCTCGAAGTCGCGGTGCACGCTCGGGTGCCCACGCCGGGTGTCGGAGCCGTCCATCAGGTCGTCGTGGACGAGGGCGCTGGCCTGCAGCC
>NZ_LUNF01000255.1:0-8668 GCF_001626145.1 Aeromicrobium sp. REDSEA-S32_B7 | reverse complement strand
AAGTACATCCGCGGCGTCGTCAAGCGCCAGCAGCAGCTTGAGGTCGCCGGCCGCGCCCTCTTCTACGTGCCGCCGGCGTGGCCGCTGGCCGTCGCCGCGCTCAGCCTCTCCAAGATCCTCGAGAACATGGAGATCGGTCACAACGTCATGCACGGCCAGTACGACTGGATGGGCGACCCGAACCTCAGCTCGCGCATCTACGACTGGGACAACGTGTGCCCGGGCGAGCAGTGGAAGTACAGCCACAACTACATCCACCACACGTTCACCAACATCCTCGGCAAGGACCGCGACATCGGCTACGGCATCCTGCGCATGGACGCCGACCAGAAGTGGCACCCCTACTACCTGGGCAACCCGCTGTACGCGTTCCTGCTGATGGTCTTCTTCGAGTGGGGCGTGGCCATGCACGACCTCGAGGTCGAGAACATCGTGAAGGGCAAGCGCAAGATCGAGGAGAACGCGCACATGCACTCCGCGATCATGAAGAAGGTGAAGAAGCAGGCCCTGAAGGACTACGTCGTCTTCCCCGCCCTCACCGGCCCCCTGTTCCCGCTGACCCTCGCCGGCAACGCCGCCGCGAACCTCGTCCGCAACGTGTGGGCGTTCAACATCATCTTCTGCGGCCACTTCCCCGCGGGCGTCGCGACGTTCACCGAGGAGGAGTGCGAGGACGAGTCGCGCGGCCACTGGTACTACCGCCAGCTGCTCGGCTCGGCGAACATCAGCGGCGGCGAGCTGCTGCACCTGATGTCGGGCAACCTGTCGCACCAGATCGAGCACCACCTGTTCCCCGACATCCCGGCCCGCCGCTACCGGGCCATCTCCGTCGAGGTCCAGGAGATCTGCGAGCGCTACGGCATCGAGTACAACACCGGCCCGCTGCACAAGCAGCTCTTCAGCGTCGCCAAGAAGATTTGCCGCTTCGCCCTCCCCGACCGCAAGCCGCGCCAGGCCGCCCCGGCCCCCGCCGAGGCCACCCCCGCCGCCGCCTGACGGACCAACCCCACACCGCCCCCACCCGTTCGGGTGGGGGCGGTGGTGGTTTTTCCTTGGGTGCGCGGTCCTCGTCGACCTGCGGCTGCGGTCGTCGTGACCTTCCTGGTGCGCTGGCGCAGGGGGTCCGGACCTGCTGGTGCGCTGCCTCGGCTGGCGCTGGAGGTGGTCTCCGAAAGGGCCTCGACCGGGCGGCTGGGCGGTGCGCTGGTCTGGGGTCTCGGGCTGTGGCTCGCGTCGGACGCAAGGATCTGCGTTGGTGGGCTGAAGGCCAAGGCTTCTGCGTTTGCTACGGGATCCCGTCACCAACGCAGAAGCGTTGGGCCCGAGCGCACGAAGGGAGAATCTTGGTTGCCCTTGGGGGTGGGGTGGGCAGCGCTTCTCCCTTCTCGTGGCACGGTCCACGAGAAGGGAGAAGCGCTGCCACGTCTGACCCCGCCGGCGGTGGATATGCCACCTGTACAGGCCTCAGAAGGTGGCAGATCCACCGCTGAGGGGGCGCACACGCAGGATCGTGCGTCCACCCCCAGCACCGACCCGCAGCCCGAGACCCCAGACCAGCGCCGTCGCCAGCCGCCCGGTCGAGGCCCTTTCGGAGCGCAGGACGAGTCGAAGCCGCGCGGGCCACGAGAAGCCGCACCGACGCAGCCGCAGGTCGGCGCCCCCTGTGGACGAGCACTGGGCCTCCCGGAGTCGCGTGGGGAGGCTGAGGGGATGAGTCCTCTCGACTGCTCGCTCTCGACCACGGCCGCCCTGACCGCCGCGTGGCGGTTCGTCGACGGCGGCTTCGGGTACTCGGCGCCGCAGCTGTTCGTGCTCGTGCTCGACCGACGGGCGCGGATCGTGGGTCCGGTGATCCACCTGTACGACGAGCACCAGGCTGCTGCGCCCGACGACGGGATGCTCGGCCTGCTCGTCGAGCGGCTCGCGGAGACCGTCGAGGAGCTGGCGCCGGGAGGCGGGGTGGCGCTCATGAAGGCCCGGCCCGGTCGCTCACCCGTCATGACGGCGGCCGACCTGCGGTGGTGCCGCGCCCTGCACCGTCACCTGCAGGCCGCGGCGTTCTCGAGCCGGGCCCTCTTCTTCGCCACCGACCTCGGGCCCCGCATCATCGCGCCCGACGAGCTGATCGGCTAGGTGCGGGCGGCGAGCACCTCTCGGCCGCGCTCGGACTCGGGGAAGCGCGCCACCATCGCGCGCAGCTCGTCGGCGCCGACGTTCGCGCCGAACGGCTCCGTCCCCGGCTCCAGACGCACTCCGTCGGCCAGGGGCCCCACGACCACGGGGTCGAAGCCGAGCTCGTCGACGAGCCGCGACGCCGCGGCCACGGCGTCGCCGTCGTCGCCCGCGACCGCGATCGCCCGCCGGTCGGCCGAGCCCGACGGCTGCGCACCGTCCTCGAGGTCGTGGTAGCCCATGTGGTTGAACGCCTTCACGACGCGCGCCTCGGGCAGGAACGCCTGCACGACCTCGCTGGTCGACGTGCGGGGATCGGTCAGGTCGTCACGGACGCCGTCGACCTCCCACCAGTAGTTCATCGCGTCGACGACGACCTTGCCAGCCAGCGCCTCCGCCGGGACGGTGCGGTGCTTGCCGAGGGGCAGTGCCAGCACGACGACGTCGGCGCGGCGGGCAGCGTCGTCGGCGACGGTCGACGTCGCACCGGGTGCGAGCACGTCGACGGTCAGCTCGATGTCCTCCGCCGGGCCCGAGCCCGCCACCAGCACCTCGTGGCCGGCCGCCACGGCGAGGCGGGCCAGGACGGTGCCGACCTTGCCCGCGCCGAGGATGCCGACGGTGGTCATGCCTGCGCCGCCGCGGCCGGCACCGTCGCGTCGGCCGCCAGCAGCTCGCGTACCCGCGGGATCACCTCGGTGCCGTACAGCTCGACCGACCGCAGACGGTCGGCGGCGGGCGTCGACCCGGTCGTGTAGATCATGTCGAACCGACCGACGCCGAGCGTGCGAATGGCCGCAGCCATCTTCTGGGCGACCGTCTCGGGCGACCCGAGGTAGAGCGAGCCGTGCGCGATCTCGCGCTCGTAGTCACGCGGCGTGACCGGCGGCCAGCCGCGGTCACGGCCGATGCGGTCGCGCGACGCCTTGAAGTGCGGCCAGGCGATGCGTGCGGCGGCCTCGTCGGTGTCGGCGACGAACCCGGGCGAGTGCATGCCGACCGGGTGCGCGGTCGTGCCGAACTTCTCCGCGGCCCGGCCGTACAGCTCCAGGTAGGGCGCGAACCGGTCGGGCGACCCGCCGATGATGGCGATCATGAGCGGCAGGCCGTAGTGCGCGGCGCGGACGACCGACTGCGGCGAGCCGCCGACCCCGACCCAGGTGTCGAGGTGGCCGGAGTCCGTCTTCGGGAAGACGTCGGCGCCCTCGAGCGGCGCGCGGGTGGTGCCCGACCACGTCACCGGCTGCTCCTTCAGCAGCTCGGTGAACAGCTGGATCTTCTCCTCGAAGAGCACGTCGTAGTCGGCGAGGTCGAAGCCGAAGAGCGGGAACGACTCGGTGAAGGAGCCGCGGCCGAGGATCACCTGCGCCCGACCGTTCGACAGCGCGTCGAGCGTCGCGAAGCGCTGGAACACGCGCACCGGGTCGTCGGAGGACAGCACGGTCACGCCCGACGCCAGCCGGATCCGCTCCGTGCGCGAGGCGATGCCGGCCAGCACCGTCTCGGGGCTGGAAATGGCGAAGTCGTCGCGGTGGTGCTCGCCGAGCGCCATGACGTCGACGCCGACCCGGTCGGCGAGCACGGCCTCCTCGACGACCTGGCGGATGGCGTCCGCGTGCGACAGCAGCTCTCCGTCGGGTCCGAGGGGGATGTCGCCGAACGTGTCGAGCCCGAACTGCACGGCGGGGGTCGTCGTGGTGTCGTCGGTCTGCGTGGTCATGCTGGTCACCTTCCGCTGTCGTCTCTCGACCAAAAGTAGTTCAAAATTCATCTACTTCAAGCACCGGCCCTCCCCCACTATTCCGCCTGCCCCACCCGCGGCGCGTCAATCCCTGCGGGACAGCCCCGGAACGCGTACGGTTCAGCCACCGACGGTCGTGGAGAGCGAGGGGATCAGACGGTGACGGTGCACGAGGTGGAGCGACCCGCGTACGGACGCCACCGGTCCGAGACGCCGACGGGCGAGCGGCGCATCGTCCTGCGCCGACCTGGCACGTGCAGCCTCTGCTCCAGCGCGCTCGCACCGCGCACGACCGCCGTCGCCGACCCCGACCACGGCTCGGTCCGGTGCGTCGACTGCGAGGGCGGTGCCGCCCTGGCCGCCGCGGCGCGGCACCGTCGGACCGGTGACGACGAGCTCGCGCCGGCCGTCTCTCCCACAGCGCACGCCGACCTGCGGCACCGCCTCGACCAGCTGCGCGACCACGACGTCCGACTGCTCCACGGGCGTCGGGTGCCGGGGTCCTCGACGACCCTCGACCACGTCGTCGTCACGCCGTCGTCGAGGGTGGCCGGCTGCGCCCCCGCAGCGAGCGCCTCGTCGTGGGCCGACGCACCGTCTCGCGGCCCGTCGACACGGTGCTCAAGCAGGCCGCCGCGGTGCGCGACGTCGTGGGCGCCGACGTGCCGGTGCATCCCGTCCTCTGCGTCGCCGGCGACGGCCCGGCCGCCGACGGCGTGACCACCCGCGGCGTCGCGGTGGTGCTTCCTGCAGAGCTGGAGAGCTTGCTCCTGCGCTCCGGCGACGCCGGCATCGACGTCCCGGGCGTCCGTCAACGCCTGGCCGTCGTGTTCCGCGTGGTCTGAACGTCGCGCGCCGTCGCCCCCGCCGCGGCGGGCCACCGACTCAGCCCGGCGGGCTCGCCGCCGTCGTGCGCAGCAGCGCGACGAGCGCGCGTCGTGTCCGACGCCCCTCGGGGATCGCTCGGGTCATCCACACGTGGAACATGCTCGTCACCTCGTGCACGCGCAGGTCGACGTCCGCGTCCCGCGCCCGTTCCGCGAGCGTCTCGACCGCCGGACGCAGGATGTCCCGGTCGCCCACGAGGACGTCGACCGGCGGCAGCCCGTCGAGCCTCGTCGCCTGCGGGCTGACCTCGGGGTCGGCCGGGTCGCGTCGGCCGGCCCACCAGCGCCCGGCCGCGCGCAGCCCGGACTGTCGACGGTCGCGTCCGGGGCCAGCGGGTAGGCCGGGACCTCCACGAGGGCCGGCGTCCGCGCCAGGGCCGACACCAGCCTCCAGTAGTCCGACGTCAGCGGGTGCACGTAGCCGCCACCGTGCAGGTAGACCACGCGGACGACGGGACGACGACGTCGTGGCTGCACCGACCACACGGTCATCCCGTGCCGATGCGCGCGTCCCACCCGGTGCACCCACCGGGCCCGTCGTGTCGGCGGGGCGTCGCCCGACTGCTGACGTCTCCTGGCGGTGCGCAGCGTGCGCTGCGCGCCCTCGAAGGCCTGCTTGTCACGACGCAGCCACATCAGCCGCATGTACAGCACGGTGAACGGATGCCGCCTGCGAGGATCGGTGGACCAGCCGAGCATGTGTTCCCTCTCGTCGACGTCGTCCTCCCACCAGTACCAGGGGACGTCCGAGACCACCACCGGGCCGTCGACGCGAGCGACCCGTGCCGTCGACGAACTCTTGGCGGCTCCTCAGGGACGGACGCGCCCTTCTGACCTGCGGTCCGACGCTGTCCACGCAAGGCTTGACGCATGATCACCTCGCGCCTCCCGAGGTCAGCATCCGTCTGGCGACCGCTGCTCGTGCCGACGATCATGCTGCTCACCTGGGACGTCGGGGTGACCGTCGCGTTCCAGCTGAACTGGTTCGAGTTCCCGGGCATCACGATCCAGTACACGCTCTACGGCACGGCCATCGCCCTGTTCCTCGGCTTCATGGTCAACGCGGGCTACGCGCGGTGGTGGGAGGCGCGCACCCTCTGGGGCAGCATCGTCAACCACTCGCGGAACGTGGCACGCGAGGCGACCACGCTGCTCGACCCGACCGTGCCGAACGCGCGGCGCGAGCTCGGCCCCGACATGGTGCGCGCCCAGATCGCCTACGTGCACAGCCTGCGGACGTCGCTGCGCCAGCAGGACCCCCCGCCGGAGATCGACCGCTACCTCTCGCGTGACGCCGCCGTCCGGGTCAAGAACGCCAGCAGCGGCCCGACGGCCACGCTCACCCACCTGGGTCGGCTCCTCGCCGAGGCGCGTCGTCGCGGCATGATCGACGACTTCGCCCGCGTGCAGGTCGAGTCGACGCTCAGCGTCCTGACCGACGCGCAGGGCGGCCTGGAGCGGATCAAGAAGACCCCGCTGCCCGTGCAGTACCGGCTGCTGCCGTCGTTCTTCGCCCGCACGTTCTGCATCATCCTGCCGTTCGCGGTCTACCAGGACCTGCAGTGGTGGACGCCGATCGGCTCGGGCCTGGTCGGCATGATGTTCCTGCTCGCGGTCCAGGTCGGCAAGGACCTCGCGGACCCGTTCTCCGACGACGTGCACGACGTCCCGATGACGGCGATCAGCCGCACGATCGAGATCGACCTGCTCGAGATGATCGGTGCGGACGCCCCCGGCCCGGTGAACCCCGTCGGACAGGTGCTCTGGTGACACGACGGCTGCCGATCCGGCACTGAGCGGAAGCACCCATCCTGCCTCGTCCGGGGCACGCCGCGCAGCGCTTCGCAGAAGGTGCGCGAAACTTGTTCATTCGCCGGACGTGGCGTCGGACGCGGTCCTAGGGTGCACCGAGTCCTACCGATCGGAAGTCCCCCGTGATCCCACGCCCCGTCCCCCTGCAGCGCGCCGTGCTCGCGCTCGTCACCGCCTCCGCCCTCCTGCTCGGCATCCTCGCCGGCACCGCACCCGCCCAGGCCGCCACCACGGTCGTCACCGGCACCATCACCTCCTTCGACGGCCACCCGGTGTCCACCGGGGTCGAGCTCTACGTCAACATCGCGGAGCCCGGCCAGACCCCGCTGTGGAGCTCGACGCAGCAGGTCTTCAGCGACGAGAACGGCGTCTACCGCTTCGACGAGGGACTGGACGCCACCCAGTACCGCATCGGCGTCGCGCCGCAGTCGCTGTCGAGCTACGACGAGGAGACGGGCGAGACGACCTTCACGAACCTCGCACCCGTCTTCCACCCCGCCGCCCGCACGGTCGAGTCCGCCACGACCGTGAAGGTCCCCGCCGGACGCACCACCACCGTCGACATCACCTCCCCCGAGGGCGGGGTCGTCTCCGGCACCGTCACGGGACAGCCCGACCTGCGCCACGACAACCTCGCCGTCATCGCCCAGTACCGCGACCCGGCGACGGGCACCTGGGGAACGGCCGGCTTCGCACCGGTCTTCGAGGAGGACCACGCCTACGACCTCGTCCTGCAGCCCGGCAGCTACAAGCTGCGCTTCTACGACGGCAACGGCTACCACTACACGGAGTACTGGAACGACGCCGCCACCCGCGACGCCGGCCAGGACGTGACGGTCACCGCCGGCGGCACCCTCCCCGGCGTCGACGCCGAGCTGGCCCGTGCGGGCCGCATCGAGGGTCGTCTGACCCTGGCCAGCGGCGCCCCGGTCGACACCGACAACTCCTTCACGACGATCGAGCGACGCGACCCGGCCACCGGCACGTGGTCGCAGGTCGACGACGTCGACGGTGGCTACCTCGACGCGGAGGGGCGGTTCGGCTTCGGACCCCTCGTGGCCGGCACCTACCGCGTGAAGGCCGTCTCGAACGAGTACCCCGACACCTACTACGGCGGAGGCACCGAAGGCACCCCGATCACGGTCGAGACCAGCCAGGTCGTCACCGGCATCGACCTCAGCCTCACCAAGCCCGGCTCGGTCTCCGGTGCCGTGCAGCTGCCGACCGGCAAGGCCGCTCCCGGCGCGACCGTCGTCGTCTACGCGAAGGCGGAGTCCGGCACCTGGACCCAGGTCGACGAGTCGTCGACCGACAGCCGCGGCGGCTACGTCATCGGCGACGTCCCGGCCGGCACGTACGCCGTGCAGGTCTTCCCGGGCAACCCGGCGTACGCGCCCCAGGTCTACCTCGGCAAGACCTCGCTGGACGCGGGCACGCCGGTCACCGTCAAGGACGGCACGCGCACCCGCCTGTCGACCGTGAAGCTCACCGCCGGCGCCACCGTGTCGGGCACCATCACGCTGCCGAAGGGCGTCAGCGACCGGGTCGCGCGCACCGTCGACGTCATCGACCCGGCGTCCGGTGACCTCGTCTCGAGCGTGGTCGCGTCGAAGCGGGGCTCCGGCACCAGCTGGACGTACGCCGTGCCGGGTCTGGCCGCCGGCTCCTACCAGGTGCAGTTCGCACGCTCGAGCGGTTCGTCGCTCGCCACCGGGCAGTTCTTCAAGAACGTCCCGGAGACGCAGGGACGCGCGAGCGCCACGGCGGTCAAGGTGACGGCGGGCAAGACGACGCCGTCGGTCAACGCGACGCTGCGCACCGGTGCCACGATCACGGGCCGTGTGCTCGACACGCGGGGCGAGCCGCTGCGCTGCTCGGTCCTGGCCGTGTCGGCCGACGGCACGCTGACCACGCGGTCCGCAGTGTCGTCCTCCTCGACGGGCACCTTCACCATCTCCGGGCTCAGCGCCGGGCAGTACAAGGTCCTCGTCCAGGGCGACGAGTCGGCGTGCGTCGCCGACCCTCAGTCGAACGACGAGACCTCGGGCTACTACTT
>NZ_LUNF01000254.1:0-7215 GCF_001626145.1 Aeromicrobium sp. REDSEA-S32_B7 | reverse complement strand
GCGTCGACCCCACGAACCCGAAGGCCGTCCGCGCCAGCGCCGGCAGCCTGTTCCACCTGCCGGTGGTGGTCGAGCGCGACCACGACCTGGTCCTCGCCGCCCTCCGCGAGCGCGGCCTGCAGGTGCTCGCGACCGACGGCGAGGCCGACCTCGACCTCTTCGAGGCCGAGCGCGCGACGTCGCCCGTCGACCTCGCCGCACCCACCGCCTGGGTCATGGGCAACGAGGCACAGGGCCTGTCGGCGCAGGTGCGCGACGCGGCCGACCTGGCTGTGGCGGTGCCGATCCTCGGACAGGCGGAGAGCCTCAACCTCGCCACCGCGGCCGCGGTGTGTCTCTACGCCAGTGCCCGGGCGCAGGGGGCACGATGAGCAGCGTGCAGCAGGTGATCCTCCAGGCGTGCCTCAACGGCTCGCGCGACGTCGACGAGCACCCCGCCGTCCCGGTGACGGCGTCGAACTGGCACGAGCGGGGCGCCACCGACCTCGCGACGGCCCTCCACGAGCGAGGCGTGGCCGTGAACGCCGGGCTCTGGACCGAGGACGCCGCGCAGGCGTGGCTCGACTCCTCGTGGCCCGAGCGGACCGCGCTCGTCCTGCTCGAGCTCGCCGACGCACCCGATCAGGAGGAGACGGCGGAGCGTCTGCTCGAGCTCGTCCGCCCGACGGGTCTGCCCGTGCTGCTGCACGGCGAGGGCCGCTCGACGTGGCCGGTCCTCGAGCTCGCCGTGGCCCACGGCGTGTCGACGCGGATCGGGCTCGAGGACGTCGTCGAGGGACCCGACGGCGAGGCCGTCGACGACAACGCCGCCCTCGTGCGGATCGCGGTGGGCCGGGGTGCTCGTCGCGTCTAGTCCTTTGGTACTAGATTCCTCGCCATGGACCTCGACGACTTCCCGGACGGCGTGGTCATCGCCGGGGCCGACGGTGTCGTCGAGTACGTCAACGAACGCATCGAGCGGATGGCGCGCGCGGCGCCCGGGGAGATGCTCGGCATGCACCTGTCCGACGCGATGCCCTTCGACGACCTGAACGGCAACAGCTGGTACGACTCGACCCGCCCGTACGACGGTCTCAACATCCGCAACCGGTTGTCGGAGCAGTCCTGGTACTCCCCGCGCGGGAGCGAGTACCTCGTGACCGCGCGCCTGGTGCGGGACCGTCCCGGCGGCGCCGTCGTGCGCGTCGTCGCGAGCGTGCGCAACGCGAAGGTGCGCAACCAGCGCGACCGCGAGCGCTCCGACCTCGTCGCCACCGTCGCCCACGAGCTGCGCTCGCCGCTCACCGGCATCAAGGGGTTCACGTCGACCCTGCTGTCGAAGTGGGACCGCTTCTCCGAGGAGCAGCGCCAGTTCATGCTCGAGACCGTCGACTCCGACGCCGACCGGCTCAGCCGACTCATCACCGAGCTGCTCGACGCGGCTCGCATCGACGCCGGTCGACTGACCCTGCGGCGCGGACCGGTCAAGCTCGACGAGGTCGCGCGCGGCGTCCTGCGCAACATCTCCGCCGGCGGCGACCCGTTCGCGCTCGAGTCGCGCGGCGAGCCGTACCTCGTCTGGGGCGACGCCGACCGCATGACGCAGGTCGTCACCAACCTCGTCGAGAACGCGCTGCGGCACGGTCACGGTCTGCGCCGTGTCGTCGTCGAGCACCTGCCCGACGCCGGGGGAGCGGTCCTGGAGATCCACGACCAGGGACCCGGCATCCCCGAGGAGATGCGTCAGCGCGTGTTCAGCCGCTTCTGGCGCGCCGGCCCCGGAGCGGGCAGCGGTCTCGGCATGTACATCGTGCGCGGCATCGTCGAGCAGCACGGCGGCCGGATCGACATCGACGACGCCGAGGAGGGTGGCGCGCTGCTGCGCATCTGGGTGCCCGTCAACGAGCCCGACGCGCTCACCGACTGAGCTTCCACGCCGTCGCACGACCGACCGGTGCCGGGGCGTCCGCGCCGCTCACTAGACTGCTCGGGTGTCCGCCCCGAACTCCGACTACGACCCCAAGCAGGTCGCCGCGCTGGGCGAGGACGAGGTCGCGCAGGCGCGCGACGCCGCCCTCGCCGCCATCGAGGCCGCCGACTCGCTCGACGCGCTGAAGGCCGTGCGCATCGCCCACACCGGCGACCGCTCGCCGCTTGCGCTCGCCAACCGGGAGATCGGCGCGCTGCCCCCGCAGGCGCGCAAGGACGCCGGGAAGCGGATCGGCCAGGCCCGCGGCGCGGTCAACCAGGCGCTCGCCGCACGGGGGGCCGCGCTGGAGGCGCTGGAGGAGGAGCGTCGTCTCGTCGAGGAGACGGTCGACGTCACGCTGCCGACCGACCGCGAGCCCGTCGGCGCCCGCCACCCCATCACCACCATCCAGGAGCACGTGGCCGACCTCTTCGTGGCCATGGGCTGGGAGGTCGCCGAGGGCCCCGAGGTCGAGGCCGAGTGGCTCAACTTCGACGCGCTCAACCTGGGACCGAACCACCCCGCGCGCACGATGCAGGACACGTTCTGGGTCTCGCCGGAGCGGGCCGCGCTCGTGCTGCGCACCCACACGTCGCCGGTGCAGGCCCGCAGCATGCTGACCCGCACGCCCCCGATCTACGTCGTCTGCCCCGGCCGGGTGTACCGCACCGACGAGGCCGACGCCACGCACATGCCGGTCTTCCACCAGGTCGAGGGGCTCGCGATCGACCGCGGCCTCTCCATGGCGCACCTCAAGGGCACGCTCGACCACTTCGCCGCCGCCGTCTACGGACCCGAGGTCACGACGCGCTTCCGCCCGTCGTACTTCCCGTTCACCGAGCCGAGCGCCGAGGTCGACCTGCTCTGCTACGTCTGCCACAACGACCCCGGGGCCGTCGCCGACTGCGGCACGTGCCGCGGTGAGGGCTGGATCGAGTGGGGTGGCTGCGGCGTCGTCAACCCGCGCGTCCTCGTCGCCTGCGGCGTCGACCCCGAGGAGTACTCGGGCTTCGCCTTCGGCATGGGCCTGGACCGCACCATCACCAGCCGCTACGACATCGCGGACCTGCGCGACCTGTGGGACGGCGACATCCGCTTCACCGAGCCGTTCGGAGTGGGTCTGTGAACGAGCGTCAGCGAGGGAACCGTCAGATGACCAGCGACCTGCCCCCGAACCGTGATGCGCTCTCGACGGGGGTGGATCGCTGATGCGCGTACCCGTCGAGTGGCTGCGCTCCGTCGTGGAGCTGCCGGCCGAGGCGACCACCGAGGAGATCGCCGACCGGCTGACGATGTACGACCTCAAGCTCGAGGAGATCGTCGGCGGCGGCATCACCGGCCCGCTCACGGTCGGCCGCGTGCTGGCCGTCCAGCCGGAGAAGCAGAAGAACGGCAAGACCATCAACTGGTGCCGTGTCGACGTCGGGCCGGAGCGCAACGAGCCGTCGGTGCCCGACGCGCCGGGCGACGACGTGCCGTCGCGCGGGATCGTCTGCGGTGCACACAACTTCGGCGTCGGCGACCTCGTGGTCGTGTCGCTGCCCGGCACGCACCTGCCCGAGCTGGGCTTCGAGATCGGCTCGCGCAAGACCTACGGCCACGTCTCCGACGGCATGATCTGCTCCACCCGCGAGCTCGGCCTCCCCGACGACGAGACCAGCGCCGCGGGGATCCTCGTGCTCGAGCCGGGGTCCGCGACGCCGGGCGACGACGCGGTCACGGTCCTGGGCCTCGGTGACCAGACGCTCGACCTCGAGGTCAACCCCGACCGCGCCTACGCGCTCAGCCTGCGCGGCGTCGGGCGCGACGCCGCGCTCGCGTTCGACGTCCCCTTCGCCGATCCCGCCGACCGCCCGGTCCCGTCGGCCGACACGCCCGCCTACCCGGTGCGCGTCGAGGACCCCGAGGGGTGCCCGGTGTTCACGGCGCTCGTCGTCTCGGGCGTCGACCCCACCGCGCCGACGCCCGCCTGGATGGCCCGACGGATCACCGACGCGGGCATGCGGTCGATCTCGCTCACCGTCGACGTCTCCAACTACGTCATGCTCGAGCTCGGTCAGCCGAACCACTGCTACGACCGCGACCGCCTGCAGGGCGACGTCGTCGTCCGCCGGGCGCGCGAGGGAGAGCGGCTGGCGCGGCGTCGACCCCGAGCTGGCGCTGGTGGGCGCGGCCCGCGTGGCCGAGCTGCTGGTCGAGCTGGGCGGAGGCACCCTCGAGCCGGGCGCGACCGTGGTGGGCGAGGCGCCGGCCCGCGCCGCCGTGCGCGTGCCGGTCGACCTCCCGGCGCGGATCAGCGGCGTGCCGATCGCGCCCGAGGAGGCCCAGCGCACGTTCGAGCGCAACGGCTGCACGGTCGAGCGCGACGGTGACGTCTTCGTCGTCACGCCGCCGAGCTGGCGCTTCGACCTGAACGATCCCTACGACTTCGTCGAGGAGGCGCTGCGCACGGCCGGGTACGACCAGGTGCCGTCGGTGCTGCCGACGCCCACGGGCGGGCGGGGTCTCACCCGCCACCAGGAGCTGCGGCGTCGCGTCGGGCACGTGCTCGCCGGCGCGGGTCTCGTCGAGGTCACGACCCTGCCCTTCGCAGGACCGGCCGACCTCGACCGCCTCGGCATCGACGCCGACGACGTCCGTCGTCGCCAGGTGCTGCTCGCCAACCCGTTGTCGACCGAGGAGCCGGGTCTCACCACGACCCTGCTCGTGGGGCTGCTGCGGGCCGCGTCGCTGAACGTCGGCCGCGGCCACGAGTCGGTCCAGGTCAGCGAGGTCGGACGCGTGTTCCTCGCGCGCGAGGGTGCGCCGGAGGCCCCGATCTACGGCACCGACCGCCGCCCGACGCCCGAGGAGCTCGCGGCGCTCGACGCCGCCCTGCCGCACCAGCCGTTCCACGCGGGCTGGGTGCTGGTGGGGGAGCGCGAGCGGTCGGGCTGGGACGGCGCCGGTCGCCCGGTGGCGTGGTCCGACGCGGTCGCGGTCGCGCGCCGGCTGGCCGACGTCCTGCACGTCGAGCTGACGGTCGAGCAGGCCGCCACCGCCCCGTTCCACCAGGGTCGGTGCGCCGCGCTGGTGCTGGACGGCACGGTCGTCGGGCACGCGGGCGAGCTGCACCCGACCGTGCTGAAGGAGCACGGCCTCCCGCCGCGCTCGGTGGCCGGCGAGATCGACCTCGACGCGCTGCTCGCGGCCTCGCCCGCGATCGGCCCCCGGCCCGACTTCTCGACCTACCCGGTCGCGAAGGAGGACCTCGCGTTCCTCGTCGACACGTCCGTCACCGCCGAGTCGCTGCGCGCGGCACTGGCGTCGGCCCACGCCGCGGTCGAGTCGGTGCGCCTCTTCGACGTCTACACGGGCGCGCCCGTGCCGGATGGCCAGAAGTCGCTCGCCTTCGCCGTCCGCCTCCGCGCCCCCGACCGCACCCTCAAGGACACCGAGATCGCCGAGGCGCGCGCCGCCCTCGTCGCCGCCGGCGAGGCGCTGGGGGGCGTGCTGCGCTGAGTCGGGGCGGCTGGTCCCTGCTGGTGCGCTGCCGCAGGGGGTCTGGGCTTGCTGGTGCGCTGCCTGCGGGGGTCTCGTCCTGCTGGTGCGCTGCCTCGGCTGGTGCTGTGTCTGGTCCCCGAAAGGGCCTCGACCGGCGGCGGGCCTGGGGCTGGCTCGGGGTCTCGGGGTCTGGTCTGGGCTCGTGGGTGACGCAGGATTCGTCGTTTCTGCGTTCTGGGGCCAAGATTCTGCGTTTGCGCGTTCTATCGGTGGATCTGCAACCGCAGGAGCGCTTCTGCGGTTGAGAATCCACCGATGGCTGGCTGAGCGGCGGAAGGGTTCTTCCTTCGCGTGGAACGGTCCACACCAAGGAAGAATCGTTCGTCACCTCAACGCAAAGTGCACCCAAGATTCTTCATTCACGCGTGCGAGGCCGCACGCCTCTGCGTTAGCGACGGGATCCCGTAGGAAACGCAGAAACCTCAGCCTTCAACGCACGAACGCAGCATCGTGCGTCCACCCCAGCACCAACCCGCAGCCCGAGACCCCAGACCAGCGCGGTGCCAGCCGCCCGGTCGAGGCCCTCTCGGAGACCACCCGCAGCACCAGCCGAGGCAGCGCACCAGCAGGTCGAGTTCCCCGACGGCAACGCAGCAGCAGGACGAGACCAACGTCGGCAGCGCAGCAGCAGGCCAAGACACCCCCGCACTGCAAGACCTTGCAGGCGTGTGCAAGACTGTGAGCATGTCCAAGGTCCTCACCTCCCTGCCCGTCGGCGAGCGCGTCGGCATCGCCTTCTCCGGAGGGCTCGACACGTCCGTGGCCGTCGCGTGGATGCGCGACAAGGGCGCGGTGCCCTGCACGTACACGGCCGACATCGGCCAGTACGACGAGCCGGACATCTCCGGCATCCCGGGTCGGGCGATGCAGTACGGCGCCGAGCTGGCCCGCGCGATCGACATCAAGACCCCGCTGGTGGAGGAAGGCCTGGCCGCCCTCGCATGCGGCGCCTTCCACATCAAGTCGGCCGGGCGCACCTACTTCAACACGACGCCGCTCGGGCGGGCCGTCACCGGCACGCTGCTCGTGCGGGCCATGCACGAGGACGGCGTCGACATCTGGGGCGACGGCTCCACGTTCAAGGGCAACGACATCGAGCGGTTCTACCGCTACGGCCTGCTCGCCAACCCGGCGCTTCGCATCTACAAGCCGTGGCTCGACGCCGACTTCGTCAGCGAGCTCGGCGGGCGGACCGAGATGAGCCAGTGGCTCACCGAGCGCGACCTGCCCTACCGCGACAGCCAGGAGAAGGCGTACTCCACCGACGCGAACATCTGGGGCGCCACCCACGAGGCGAAGACGCTCGAGCACCTCGACGTCTCCCTCGAGACCGTCGAGCCGATCATGGGCGTGAAGTTCTGGGACCCGTCGGTCGACATCGACACCGAGGACGTGACCATCACGTTCGAGGCCGGACGGCCGGTCGCGATCGACGGCACCCGCTTCGACGACCCGGTCGCGCTCGTGCACGCCGCCAACACGATCGGCGGACGCCACGGTCTCGGCATGTCCGACCAGATCGAGAACCGCATCATCGAGGCCAAGAGCCGCGGCATCTACGAGGCGCCGGGCATGGCCCTGCTGCACATCGCCTACGAGCGGCTCGTGAACGCCGTCCACAACGAGGACACGATCGCCAACTTCCACGCCCACGGACGTCGGCTCGGCCGGCTCATGTACGAGGGCCGCTGGCTCGACCCGCAGGCGATGATGCTGCGTGAGTC
>NZ_LUNF01000253.1:0-4933 GCF_001626145.1 Aeromicrobium sp. REDSEA-S32_B7 | reverse complement strand
GCGGTGAGCAACTGCTCGTCGTGCCTGACCGACGGCGACTCCTTCGAGCCGCCGAACGCCGTGAAGGGCGACGTCGCGCGGATGGTCATGTACATGGCGGTGCGCTACGAGGGCGGCGACGGCTTCGCCGACCTGGAGGCCAACAACCAGGTCAACGGCAGCACGCCGTACCTGGGGAAGATCTCGGTGCTGCTGCAGTGGCACGCGCAGGACCCGCCGTCGTCGGCGGAGCAGCGTCGCAACGACATCATCGACTCCCAGTACCAGGGCAACCGCAACCCGTTCATCGACCACCCGGAGTGGGCGCAGTCGGTGTTCGGCTGACGGTTCCGCCCTCCATCGGTGGCTGGGCAACCTCAGCGCCGGCGGGACGGCGTGTCGGTGGCTGGGCATCCTGAGCAGCGCTGCTGCGGGTGCCTGGCCACCGACGCCGGGCGTCGGGAATCTTCGACGGGGGCCTGGGGTTGTACAGTGGTGAGACGCCGTGCCCGCGAGGGTGGGCGTGGTTGACAACTCAAGAGGGGCTGATCGGTTTCGACTTTGGTCGTTCGACTCAGGAGAAGCGGGTAGAGAACGCGACGTCATCTCTTTAACGTTCGTCGCAACCCATAAGTGCCGATTCCAAGCGCACTGACTTCGCCCTCGCTGCCTGACAGCGACTGGTGAAGGGCAGACCCGGGAGCGTCCCCGTCCCGGATCGTCTGTCTCATCTAGGGGACTTGCTGGCCGCGTAGCGTCACGTGACGCGGTCGGGACTTTTTCGTGACTGAGCCTGTCGGTGACGTGTTCGTCCGAGCACCGGGGCTGAGAAAGGCGATCTGACGCACTGCACCCGGAGAAGTCCTGACTCAGCGCCAGAGGACCCGGGTTCGATTCCCGGCAGCTCCACGTCACGGCAGGACCCCCGACCTCTCGCGAGGTCGGGGGTCCTGTGCGTTCTGGTCGGGGGTCCTGCCGGGACGTGCATCGGGCAGAGCAATCGAGTCGGGCCCCCCTTCGCGGCGCAGCCGCCCAGCGAGGGATCCCGGCAGCTCCACCGAGCCTCGAAGGCCCCGCACCGTCCTCGTGACGGTGCGGGGCTTTCGTGCATTGTGTGGGGCCTTCGAGGCTCGGTGAATCAGGCACCGTGAATCGAGTGGGCCCCACCCTGCGCCGCGGAGCGGCCGTCGGAGGGATCCCGGCAGCTCCCCCCACCAGGATGTGGAACGTCATCGCCCGGAGTGCGGCCTCAGACGGGCGATGACGTACCGGATCGTGCGGAGTGGCGGGCGATCTCGAGGAGGTAGGCGGTGAGGTCGCCGCAGGTGTGCGCGGCCGGGGAGTGCTCGTGCTCGTCGGCGCGCAGGTGGTCACGGACCCGCAGGAGCGCCGTCGTACAGGTGTGGACGTCGTCGCTGGCGACGGGGAGGTGTGGCGTGCCGGCGAGGTGGCAGAGCCGCTCGGTGCCGCGGCGCCGGGCGATTATGATGTGGGTGCGGTCGGCGTCGTCGACGAGTGGACGGTCGTGCTCGGTGAGGACGGTCTGCGCGAGCCGGGCGAGCAGCCGGTTGACCTGCTCGGACTCGGCGAGCAACGGGAGCAGGTCGACCGCGCCGTCACCGTCGTGCCGAGCCCGTTCCTCCGCGACCCGGACGGCCTGGCGTCGCGCGGGAGCCGTGCGCAGCACGGTGCGCGCGACACGGGGGTCGTCGGCGAGGACCGCCGAGAGTGCGGTGTCCCAGCCGAGGGCGAGCAGCCGCAACGCGCGGCGCACCTGCACCTCGACGTGGTCGTGGCGGGCGGCGGGCAGGGTGCGGACGAGCTCGGTCATGTCTCGATCGTGGGCGGCGGGGAGGGCGCCGGCCAGGTGCCTGACGCGATCTTGACGCGATCTTGTCGCCGCGACGGTTCCGGGTCGTCGTCGGTGGGACGCAGACTCGACGGGTGAGCGTTCCCTCCTCCCACCACGCCTCCCCGATGCTGCTGTTCCCGCTCGCGTCACCCTCGACGACTACGGCGCTCCGGCTCGCGCGCCGCGTCGACGGACGTCGCGTGGCCGTGGCGTTCAGCGACGTCGAGCGACTGCGTGCCGCGCTCGGTCGCGACGTGCCCGCGGCACGGATGTGCCTCGCCGCGGCGCACGCGATGCTCGACCCGATCGGGGTGCGCGAGGTGTGTGTCGACCCGCAGGCGCTGGTCGAGCCACAGGCCGTCCAGCACCGCGTGGCCTGACCCCGCGGAGCGGTCGCGACGTCAGCGCGCTGCGAGGGACGCCAGGGAACGCGCCTGCTCGAGGACGCGGGCGTGGTACTCGCTGCCCTCGTTGTAGGAGGAGATCGCCGCCACCCAGTCGGGGCCGCGGGTCAGGTCGCGCTCGCCGTGGCACAGGTAGCGGGCAGCGGCGAGGGCGGCGTCGTCGACGTGCTGCGGGTCGGCGCGTCCGTCGCCGTCGCCGTCCGCGCCCCACCGCTCCCAGGTCGAGGGGAGGAACTGCATCGGGCCGACCGCGCGGTCCCAGCGGTCGTCGCCGTCGACCTCGCCGTCGTCGGTGACGACCGAGCCGTCGATGGTGCCGTGCTCCGACTCGACCGCGCCGATCGCCGCGAGCGTGTTCCACCCGAGCCGGCAGCCCGGCTGCTCGCGCTCCAGCCGCAGGGCCGCGCCGGCGTACGCGCGCAGCACCCGCGCCTCGACACCCGTCGACGCGGCCGTCGCCTCGATCCAGGCGCCGTCGGGCAGCTGGGCCACGGGCACCTGAGCCGGGTCGGGCTCGGCGTCCCGCGACGCTGCCCGCGGAGCCGGCGACGTCGACGCCCGCGCGTCGGGTGGTGCGCCCGCAGCACCCCTGACGGCGTCGGACCCGGGGTCGGGCAGGACGACCGCGACGACCAGCAGCACGACGCCGAGGAGCCCGGCCAGCCCAGCGCAGAGCACGGGCAGCCGCTCCCTCACGCGACGCCCCGCGCCGCAGCCGGTCGACGGCCGGTCCAGGACGCGAGCATCCCGTGCCGTGGCGCGACGAGCCAGGTCACGATGAAGACGGCCGTGAGCGTCAGCACGACGACGGCGCCGGTCGGGAGGTCCCACGTCCACGAGACGTACAGCCCGACGAACGCGCCCACCGCTCCGATCACTGGGGCCAGCACCATCATGACCCCCAGCCTGGAGGTCAGCAGCCGCGCGGTGGCGGCCGGGGTCACCAGCAGCGCCAGGACGAGCACGTTGCCGATCGTCTGCACGCTCACCACGACACTCAGCGCGATGAGCACGTACAGCGCGAGGTCGACCCAGAACACCCGCACCCCCTGGGCACGGGCGCCCTCGCGGTCGAGCCCGACGCTGACGAGCTCGGGGTGCAGCCACGCGCACACGGCGAGGACGACGACGGTCACGACGCCGACGGCCACCAGGTCGCCGTCGTCGACGCCGGCGATCGACCCGAACAGGAACTGCTGCAGCGAGCCGGCGTAGCCGGGCGCCTGCGCGATGATCACGACACCCAGCGCGAACGCCGCCACGAACAGCACGCCGATGACCGAGTCCTCCCGGAGTCGGCGGTTCTGGGCCATGACGGCGATGAGCACGGCGGTCAGCACCCCGGCGACGGCGCCGCCGAGCACGAGGTTCGCCGACAGCACGAACGCGACCGCGAGGCCCGGGAACACCGCGTGCGCGACGGCGTCGCCGATGAAGGCCGTCCCACGCAGGACGACGTGGCAGCCGACGACCCCGCACACGAGCGCCGACGCGACGGCGACGGCCAGCGCGCGGGGCAGGAACGCGAGGTCCGGGTTGACGAGGTCGGCCAGGAAGTCGAGGAACCCCACGTCACACCGCCTGGAGCGCGCGCACGAGCGCGCTGTCGGGGCGGGTGCGAAACGTCTCGACCCATGCCTGCACGTCGGCGGCGACCTCGCGCGTCGGTCCGTCGGCGCGCACGGTCCCGTTCACGAGCACGAACCGGTCGCACTGGTCGACGGCGCCGACGAGGTCGTGCGTCGACATCAGCACGGCCAGCCCGTCGTCGGCGAGCTCGCGGACGAGGGAGGTGATGAGGTCCTGGGCCGGCACGTCGAGCCCGGTGAGGGGCTCGTCGAGGAGCAGCACCGACGACTGCAGCACCAGCGCACGGGCCAGCAGGACCCGCTGGCGCTGACCTCCCGACAGCTCGGCCACGGGCCGGTCGGCGAGGTCGCGCACGTGGGTGCGCTCGAGCGCGTCGGCCACGGCGCGCCAGCTCGCCGCACCGGGACGCCAGCCCGTCCAGCGGGTGCCGGTGAGGCCCGACGCGACCATGTCGGCGACGCTCACCGGGAAGTCCCAGGCGACGTCGACCCGCTGGGGCACGTGGCCGATGCCGGAGCGCCCCGGCCGCACCGGGCGACCGTCGACGACGACCTCGCCGCCCCGGCGGGGGACCACGCCGAGCACCGCGCGCATGAGCGTGGTCTTGCCGGCCCCGTTCGGCCCGACGAGCCCCACGACCTGTCCCGGCTCGACCCGCAGCGCCACGTCGCGCAGCACGGCCCGACCGGCGAGGTCGACGGCGAGGCCGGAGACGCGCAGCCCACGCTCCACGGTCGGCGCGGGCCGGCTGCGTGCCGACGACCCTGTGACGTCCGGCGAGGTGCCGAGGGCGGTCATGCGACGTCCGTCCCGCCGAGCGCGCGGCGACGCTGGGCGCGCAGGCGGACGACGGCGACGACGGCGCCGACGAGCAGCAGGACCGCGAGCACGGCGATGGCCGCGACGAGCGCCGTCACCAGGGTGCCGTCGCTGACGTAGTTCTCCCACGAGCCGCTGGTGATGAATTCGGGCGTCGCAGATCGCTGATCGGCGTCGATGGGGGTCGGGATCAGGGGAATCATCGCGACGGCGAGAGCCACCAGCCAGACACCGGCTGCCGTGCGGCGCGGTCCACGAAGTTCGACAAAAGCGCGGTACGTGCCGAGGG
>NZ_LUNF01000252.1:0-7983 GCF_001626145.1 Aeromicrobium sp. REDSEA-S32_B7 | reverse complement strand
TGCCGAACGGGCCGAGCTCGATGCCGAGGGTGCGGGTGAAGCCCTGCACGCCCATCTTGGCGGCGGAGTAGTTGGCCTGGCCGCGGTTGCCCAGCGCCGAGGTCGAGGAAATGTTGACGACCTTGCCGTAGCGCTGCTCGACGAAGTGCTTCTGCGCGGCCTTCGTCATGAGGAACGCACCCTTGAGGTGGACGCCCATCACCATGTCCCAGTCCTGCTCGGTCATCTTGAACAGCAGGTTGTCGCGGATGATGCCGGCATTGTTGACGACGACGGTCGGGCCGCCGAGCTCGGCGGTGATCCGCTCGACGGCGGCGTCGACGGCGGCGGGGTCGGAGACGTCGGCGCCGACCGCGAGGGCCGCGCCACCGGCCGCGGTGATGGCCTCGACGGTGTCGGAGCAGGCGTTCTCGTCGAGGTCGACGACTGCGACGGCCAGGCCGTCGGCGGCCAGGCGCTGGGCCACGGCGGCACCGATGCCTTGGGCGGCGCCAGTGACGAGGGCGGTGCGGCGGTTCTCGCTCATGCAGTTCTCCTGAGGTAAGCGCTTGCTTAGGTCTGGGCTCACGGTAGCGCACGGCGCTCGCCGCGGCCAGGGCCCGACCCGGCCCTCGGTCGTCGCCAGGCGCGGCGCGGCGGCGACGCGCGAGGTGAGTCACAGAAGATGAGGAATCCCTGGGTGCGGCGGCGCAGGCAGGCCGGCCCCACCACCGCGACGTCCTCGCGCAGCGACGGGCGGACCGCACGGCGCGCGTCGAGCCTCGCGGTCGCCGTCAGCACACCGCCCGCGAGCGGGCGCACCTCCTCGTCGACGAGGGCACGTTCGTCGAGATCTCGCCGTTGCGCACGGCGGGTCCCTCCAGCGGCAGTGGCGTCGTCATCGGCTGGGGCCTCGTCGGCGGACGTCCGGTGGTCGTGGCCAGCCACGACGCCGCCGTCGCCTCGGGCGCGATCGGCGCCGTGTTCGCCGAGACCGTCCAGCGGGCGCAGCGCATCGCCATCGACCGCGGCCACCCGATCGTCTACATCAACGACTCCGGGGGAGCGCGGATCCACGACGGCATCCACGCCCTCCACGGGTGCGGCGGCATCTTCGCGAACAACGTGGAGGCCAGCCGGAAGATCCCGCAGATCTCGCTCATCCTCGGCCCCTGCGCAGGTGCCGCCGCGTACTCGCCGGCGCTGACCGACTGGACGATCATGGTCAAGGAGCAGGGACAGATGTTCCTCACCGGCCCCGAGATCGTCCGCGCGGCCACCGGTGAGGACGCGACCGCCGACGAGATCGGCGGCTCGGGCATGCACACCCGCACGAGCGGCGTCGCCCACCTCGAGGTCGACGACGAGCAGGCCGCGCTCGACGCCGCCCGCGGCATCCTCTCCTTCCTGCCCTCGCACGTCGGCGGCGCGCCGGCGCTCGTCGACCCCGTGCCCGCCCGCGCCGAGGCGGTCGCCCGGTTGCCGCACGTCGTGCCCGACAAGTCGAGCATCGTCTTCGACATGCACGAGGTGCTCGACGGTGTCCTCGACGACCGCCCCCGCCTCGAGCTCAGCCCCGGCCATGCCCCGAGCGTGCTGACGGTGCTCGCCCACCTCGACGGCCGTCCGGTGGGCATCGTCGCCAACCAGCCGAAGGCGCGTGGCGGCATCCTCGACGCCAAGGCATCGGTGAAGGCCTCGCGGTTCGTCGACTTCTGCGCCCGCTACGGACTGCCCGTGCTGACCTTCGTCGACGTGCCCGGCTTCCTGCCCGGCACGGTCGAGGAGGGGCGCGGCGTCATCACGCAGGGCGCGACCATGCTGCGCGCGTACGTCGAGGCGCAGTCGCCCGTGCTCACTGTCGTGGTCCGCAAGGCGTACGCTGAAGGACGCCGAGGACCCCGACGCCCTGCGCGACGAGCTCGCCGCCGAGTACCGCGAGAACGTCGCCCGGCCCTACCTCGCCGCCGAGGCGGGCATCCTCGACGACGTGATCGTCCCGGAGGAGACGCGCGACCGCATGGTGCAGGCGCTCGGCGTCCTCGCCCCGCGCGTCGAGGGGGGCCGCGCATGAGCGCCACGACCACCGCGACGGCGAGCGCCGACATCGTCTCCAACGTCTGGAAGCTCGTCACCGAGATCGGCGCGCAGGTGCGCCAGGGCGACGTCCTCGCCGTGCTCGAGTCGATGAAGATGGAGCTGCCCGTGCACGCGCCGGCCACTGGCACCGTGGCGGAGGTGCTCGTCACCGAGGGGCAGATCGTCCAGGAGGGCGACCCCCTCGTCGTCATCGCCACCGCGGACGAGGGGCCGGCTCCCGTCTGAGAGCATGCTCGGGTGACCGAGCCGACCACGCCCCTCGTCCACGACCTGCCGATGCGCTGGGCCGACCTCGACCAGCTGGGCCACGTCAACAACGTCACCTACGTCGACTACGCCGCCGAGGCGCGGGCGGTGCACGTGGCCGACGGCGACCTGCAGGACCGGCGGGCGCGCACCGTGTCGGTGGAGTACCTGCGGCCCCTGCTGCTGAGCAGCACCCCCGTGCGCGTGACGTCGACCGACGACGGCGAGCGCCTGGTGCAGGAGATCGCGCCGGCCACGGCGACGACCCCGTTCGCCCGGGCGACCTGGCACGACGAGCCGCTGCCCGACCTCGGCCTCGGTGCCTCGGGGGAGACCTACGACCTGCGCGTGCGGCAGAGCGACCTGGGCCCCGACGGCGACGCGACGGTCGAGGCGCTCTTCGAGTTCGCCCAGGAGGCGCGCATCGTCTCGGTCGTCCGCGTGGCCGGCACCGCGGGGAGCGGTCGGTACGTGGTCGCGAGGGTCGACGTGCAGCGCGGCGGCCCCTTCACCTGGGGTGCCGCCACCACGCGGGCACGCAGCGTCGTCACGCGCGTCGGACGCTCGTCGTTCACCGTCACCACGCTCTTCGACGACGGGCGCCAGGGTCGTGCCGACGCGGTGCTCGTCGGCTTCGACCTCGAGACCCAGACGTCGCGCGTGCTCGGCGCCGAGGAGCGGGCCGTGCTGGAGGCGCAGCTCAGCTGACGGGCGCGTCGTCGGCGGTGTTCACCATGAACGTCGCCGCGTGCTGCACGTAGGCCCAGAACTGCGCGTCCTGCTCGGGCGTGAGGTCGACCGCGTCGAGGCCGGCGCGGAAGTGGTGCAGCCAGCGGTCGCGGGCGGCCATCGTGACGGCGAACGGCGCGTGGCGCATGCGCAGGCGCGGGTGGCCGCGCGTCTCGCTGTACGTCGTCGGGCCTCCCCAGTACTGCTCGAGGAACAGGGTGAACCGCTCGGCTGCCGGGGCGAGGTCCTCCTCCGGGTACATGGGGCGCAGCAGGGCGTCGGTGGCCACCCCGGCGTAGAAGACGGCGACGATCCGCTCGATGGTCGCGCGGCCGCCGATCTCCTCGTAGAACGTGGTGCTCACGGCGCGGGCCTCTCGAACGGGATGGCGCTCGACGGGATGCGGATGCCGGCCTTGTCGAAGCGACGCTTGACGCGCTGGCGCAGCGTGCGGGCCACGAGCCATTGCTGCAGCGGGGCGGTCTTCAGGACGACGCGCACGACGACGCCGTCCTTGTCGAAGCGCTCCACACCCCACACCTCGGGCTCCTCGATGATGACGCCGGCGAAGCGGTCCTCGCGGTACATCGACTCGGCCTCCTCGGCGAGGATCGACTGCACCTCGTCGAGGTCGGAGTCGTAGTCGACGGTGACGTCGAGGACGGTGCGCGCCCAGTTCTGGCTCTGGTTGCCGACCCGGAGGATCTCGCCGTTGCGGACGTACCAGACGGTGCCGTTGACGTCGCGCAGGCGGGTGACGCGCAGGCCGACGGCCTCGACCGTGCCGCTCGCCTCGCCCAGGTCGACGGAGTCGCCGACGCCGTACTGGTCCTCGAGGATCATCGAGACGCCCGCGAGGTAGTCCTTGACGAGGGTCTGGGCGCCGAAGCCGAGTGCGACGCCGAGGATGCCGGCGCTGGTGAGCAGCGGCGCGATCGGCACGCCGACGACGCCGAGCACCATCACGAACGCGACGCCGGCGATGACGAGGCCGACGATCGAGCTCAGCAGGTCGCCCATGGCCTGGGCACGCTGCTTGCGCCGCTCGCCGGAGCCGGGGCGCAGGTCCGACAGGAGGGCACCGGCGCGGCTGTTGGCGAGCGCGTCCGGCACCTGCCCCTCGCCGGCTCGCTTGACGACCCGACGGATCGCGCGGCGGGTGACCCAGCGGACCACCATCGCCACGAGGAGGATCACGAGGATCTGGGTCCCGCTCTCCATCAGCCGGTCGCCGGTCCAGGCCGACGGCAGGTTCACGTCGAGGCTCAGCATGGTCACCAGCCTACGGGCGGGGCCAGGGACGATACGATGGCCCCATGAAGGCTCCCGCGCGCATCCTCGCCGTCGTCGTCTCCACGCTCGTGGTGCTCGGCACGACCTCTGCCACGGCCTGGGCCGACTCGCCGGCCTCCGAGGCCTGGCCCGCCCCGCCGGAGCGCAGCACGCTCGAGTGGATCCTCCTCGTCGGCGGCGGCACCGTGGGTCTCTTCGTCGTCGTCGCCCTCTTCGGCCTGCTCACGGCGCGCAACAACTACGTGCCCCCGCCGCCGTCCACCGACCTCGAGGTCGCGCCCGGCAACGAGGCTGCGCACCACCACTGACCGACCCTCACCTCGGCCGGCTCGTCCTCGGCGGGCCGGCCGAGGTGCGTCGTGGGGCGGGAGATTCCCAGGTGGACCTGGGAATCTTCGCTAGGCGCGAGAATCTCTGGCCAGGCACGGGAATCTCAGCCAGGCACGGAAAGGTACCCGTGCTTCCCTGAGATTCCCGTGCTCGGTGGAGATTCCCAGGTCGACCTGGGAATCTCCACCCTCAAGGAGCTCAGCTGGCGGCGCGGGCGCGGAGGGCGCGGGCGAGGTCGTCGCGCCCCTCGGACACGTAGCGCTTGGCGGCGGCCGGGGCGTCGGTGGAGCCGAGCCAGGCGTCGACCGCGTCGAGGGTGGCCTGGGTCGGGTTGGCCAGCGGGAAGAGGTAGACGAGCGCGACCTGGCCGATCCAGACGCCCTTGTCCTCGATCACCGTGTCGGCCATCTCGAGGTAGCGCTGGACGAACGGCTCGAGCACGTCGGCCTGGCCCGACACCTGGAACGCCGAGGCGGTCTGGCGGCGGGTCTCGTTGGGCGTCGACGTGTCGACGACCGCCGCCTGCCACGCGGCCTCCTTGGCCTCCGACGAGGGGCGGACGGCGCGGGCCGCGGCGGCCCGCTCGCGGCCGGAGATGGTCTGGTCGCGCTCGAGCTCGGCCGCGATCTCGGCCTCGTCGGCCGCACCGAGACGCGCCAGCGCGGTCACGAGCGTCCACCGCAGGTCGGTGTCGACGTCGAGACCCGGCAGGCCGTCCTCGAGCAGGCCACGCAGCGGCTCGGGCGACGTGGCCGCCGACGCGTAGCCGCGGACGAACGCCAGCTGGTGGTCGCTGCCCGGCTCGGCGGCCTCGGCGAGGGCCCGGACCCCGGCCTCCCAGCGCTCGGCGAGCTCGGGCCGCTTCTCGTCGGACGTGTACAGGTTCACCGCGGACTGGCCCTGGCGCAGCAGCGACGAGACGGCCGTCAGGTCGCTCTCGGAGCCGATGCCCGCGAGCACCAGCGACACGAAGTCCGTCGACGACAGCTCGGCGTCACGCGTCATGTCCCAGGCCGACCCCCAGCAGAGGGCGCGCGGCAGCGACTCCTCGAACGCCATGTCGTGCTCGACCAGCGACGCGAACGACTGCTCGTCGAGCCGGATCTTGGCGTAGGTGAGGTCGTCGTCGTTGAGCAGCACGAGCGCCGGGCGCCGCAGGCCGACCAGCTCGGGGACCTCGGTGCGCTCGCCGCGGACGTCGGTCTCGACCCGCTCGGTGCGCACGAGGCGACCGTCGACGACGTCGTAGAGGCCGATCGCGATGCGGTGGCGACGCAGCGTCGGGTACGCCTCGATCGCGGTCTGCTCGACGGCGAAGGACGTGAACGTGCCGTCGTCGCCGACCTCGGCGTCGGCGCGGAGCGTGTTGACGCCGGACGTCTGCAGCCACTCCTCGGCCCACGACGCCAGCTCGCGGCCCGAGGCCGCCTCCAGCTCGGTCAGGAGGTCCTGCAGCGTGGTGTTGCCGTACGCGTGCTTGGTGAAGTAGGCCCGCAGCCCGGCGAAGAAGTCCTCGACACCCACCCAGGCGACGAGCTGCTTGAGGCTCGACGCGCCCTTGGCGTAGGTGATGCCGTCGAAGTTCGCCTCGACGGCGTGCAGGTCGTAGTTGTCGGCCGCGATGGGGTGCGTGGAGGGCAGCTGGTCCTGGCGGTAGGCCCAGTTCTTGCGGTTGTTCGTGAAGCCCGTCCACGCGTCGGTGAAGCGCGTGGCCTCGACCGAGGAGTGGTGCGCCGCGAACTCCGCGAACGACTCGTTCAGCCACAGGTCGTCCCACCACTTCATGGTCACGAGGTCGCCGAACCACATGTGCGCCATCTCGTGCAGGATCGTGTTCGCGCGCTGCTCGTAGGCGGCCACCGTCTGGCGGCTGCGGAAGATCATCTCGTCGCGGAAGGTCACGCAGCCGGCGTTCTCCATCGCGCCCATGTTGTACTCCGGCACGAACAGCTGGTCGTACTTCACGAAGGGGTACGCCATCTGGAACGCGTTCTCGAAGAACGCGAAGCCCTGCTTGGTGACGAGGAGGATGTCGTCGGCGTCGAGGTGCTCGACGAGCGACTGACGGCACCAGACGCCCAGCGGGATGTCGCCGTACTCGCCGGAGTAGACGTCGGTGACGCCGTGGTACTCCCCGGCCACGAGGGCGGTGATGTAGGTGGACATGGTCTTCGTGGTCTCGAAGACGCGCGTGCTGACGCCGCCGTCGCCGTCGACCGTCTCCGCGACCGGGGCGTTGGACACGACGGCCCAGTGGCTCGGCGCGGTCACGCGGAAGTCGAAGGTGGCCTTGAGGTCGGGCTGCTCGAAGGTGGTGAACACACGGCGTGCGTCGGGCACCTCGAACTGGGTGTACAGGTAGACGCGCTCGTCGGCGGGGTCGACGAAGCGGTGCAGCCCCTCGCCGGAGTGGGAGTAGGCGCAGGTGGCCTCGACGCGCAGCTCGTTCTCGGCCTGCAGGTCGGGCAGCGGGATGCGGCTGTCGGCGTAGGTGGCGGGGTCGAGCGAGGTGCCGTTGAGGGTGATCGACGCAATCTCGCCGCCGACGAGGTCGGCGAACGTGGAGGAGCCGGGCACGGCGCCGAACCGCACGGTGGTGACCGACCCGAACCTCTCCGTGCCCTGGGTCAGGTCGAGCTCGACGACGTAGTGGTCGGTCGAGACGACGCTGGCGCGCTCGGTGGCTTCTTCACGGGTCAGGTTCGTTCCGGGCATGGCGCCCACTCTATGCACCGACGGTCGGGCGTGACGCGCCGAATCCCCTCGGGTGCTCAGGCGCGGGTGCCCTCGAAGTACGTGAGTGCGCCGGCGCGGTCGAGCCGCACGTCGACGAGGCCGGCCGCGACGAGCCAGGAGCGCATCTCGGTGCTCCGCACGGGAGGACCGAGCACGCCGAGAGCCCGCCCGATCCGGTGCCCCGGGAGGTACAGCAGGCCGGCGTCGACGCAGAAGGCGCTCCCGACGAGTCGTCCACCGGACCGCAGCACCCGCGCCAGCTCGTGCACCGCGGCCTCGGGGTCGGGGAAGCAGTGCAGCCCGGTCAGGCTCACCACCAGGTCGTACGACGCATCGTCGAAGCCCAGCGCCCCCGCATCGGCGCGCGTGGGGCTGACGAGGTGGTCGACGCCGCGGGCACGTGCGGCGTCCATGGTCCGCGCGAGCATCTCGGGGGCGATGTCGGCGGCCACGTAGGTGACCCGCTGCCCCGACCGCAGGCCCCGGAGCGCGACCCCGCCCCCGCAGGGCAGGTCGAGCACCCGCGAGCCGGCCGGCAGCTCGCTGATCTCGTCGCAGACGGCGTACAGG
>NZ_LUNF01000251.1:0-6096 GCF_001626145.1 Aeromicrobium sp. REDSEA-S32_B7 | reverse complement strand
CGGCTCGTCCCACCTGCTGCCAGAACGCCGCCCGCGTGCCGGGGAAGCCCACGCTGACGACGGCGTCGAGCCCGCTGACGTCGACGCCCAGCTCGAGCGCGTTGGTGGCGGCCAGGCCGAGCAGGTCGCCCGAGCGGAGCCGGTCCTCCAGGGCCCGCCGTTCCTCGGGCAGGTACCCGCCGCGGTAGGTGGCCACCCGGGCGGGCAGCTCGGGGGCGACCTCGCCGAGGCGCTCCTGCGCGCCTCGGGCGATGGACTCTGCCCCTCGCCTGGACCGCGAGAAGACGAGGGTGCGGGTGCGGTCCAGCACCAGGTCGGTGAGCACGTCGGCCGCCTCGCGGCCCGCGGACCGCCGGCTCGGCGGCTGCGACGGGTGCGCGGCGCCGACCAGGGGCGGCTCCCAGAGCGCGATCGTGCGCGGGCCGTGCGGCGAGGCGTCGTCGGTCACGGCCACCACGTCGAGCCCGGTGAGCCGCCGCGCCGACGCCTCCGGCTCGCTCACCGTGGCCGACGAGAGCACCACGACGGGCTGCGACCCGTGGTGCGCGCACACGCGCAGCAGCCGGCGCAGCACGTGCGCGACGTGCGCACCGAACACGCCCCGGTAGTGGTGGCACTCGTCCACGACGACGATCCGCAGTCCTGCGAACAGCCGTGCCCAGCGCTCGTGGCCGGGCAGGAGCGTGTGGTGCACCGTGTCCGGGTTGGTGAGCACGAGCTGCGCGTGGTCGCGCGCCCACGACCTCTCGTCGAGCGAGCTGTCGCCGTCGACGGTGGTCGCCCGGACGAGCGGTGCGCCGTCCTCGTCGCGGGGCAGACGGCGCAGCTGGTCGGCGGCGAGCGCCTTCGTGGGCGCCAGGTAGAGCGCGGTGGGGGCGCGGTGCCCACGGATCGCGTCGCCCGCCCGACCCCGGACGAGCGCGTCGAGCGCAGGGACCTGGTAGGTCAGCGACTTCCCCGAGGCCGTGCCCGTGGACACGACGACGTGTCGACCCGCGTGCACGTGCGCGAGCGCCTCGGCCTGGTGCGCCCAGAGGTGGGTGACGCCCTGCGCCGCGAAGGCCGTGCGCACGCGCGGGTCCACCCACTCCGGCCAGGGCTCCACGACGGCGTCGCGGGCGGGGACCTCGTGCAGGTGCAGGATCCGGTCGGCGTAGCGCGTCAGCACTCGGTCCGGTTCCACGGTGCCATCATCCCAGGGCCCCCGTCGGGGGCGCGGACGACGGGGCGTCGAGGCGTCCGGCGTGGTTGACTTGGCGTACCTCCGAGGAAGGATGTTGATGGAGCTCCTGCTGACCACCCGCACCGACGAGCCCTTCGAGATCATCGAGGTCGGCGGCGAGATCGACGTGTACACCGCCCCGCGGCTGCGGGAGGCGATCGTGGAGGCGATCGACGCCGGTCACCTGCGCCTCGTCGTCGACGTGCAGCGCGTCGACTTCCTCGACTCGACCGGTCTGGGCGTCCTCGTCGGCGCCCTCAAGAAGGTCCGGGCGGGCGGGGGCTCGCTCGACATCGTCTGCACGCACCCGCGGCTGCTCAAGATCTTGGAGATCACGGGCCTCGACAAGGTCTTCGGCCTGCACGACTCCGTCGAGGCGGCGCGCGCCGCGCACGACACCGCCGGCCTCGCCTGACGCCGGCCCGACGTCGGCGTGACACGCTGACGCCATGGAACGACTACGCGCCCGCCTGACCGACGTCGGCTTCACCGTCGAGCGGGTGCAGGCCCTGCTGGGGCCCGAGGCCCAGGGCGCGCTGCTGCGCAACGAGACGACCCCGGCGGAGCGCGCGACCCGCGACGGCTCGCCCCTCTCGACCCTGGTGCGGCTCTTCTCCCTGCAGCGACCCGAGCCCGCGGCGGCGGTCGAGGCCGCGCTGCCGGGGCAGGTGGACGACCTCGTGGGCCGGGGTGTGCTCGCCCGGGACGGTGACGCGGTGCGAGCCGTGGTCGACGTCCGCCCGTACGGCGACGAGACGCACGACTGGTGGGTGGTCTGCGACCTGACGCCCGGGCTCGACACGCGCCCGATCGAGGTCGGGCCCGAGCACGTCCTCGGCATCAGCGAGGCGTCCTCCTCGCTCGCCCAGCTCACCGTCCCCTCCTCACGCCTCCTGCCCGGCGGCGAGTCGACGCGCGCGCTCGACCTCGGGACGGGGTGCGGCGTGCAGGCCCTGCACCTCGCGCAGGGGCACGACCGCGTCGTCGCGACCGACGTCAACCCCCGTGCCCTCTGGGCGGCACGGCTCACGGCGGAGCTCAACGGCGTCGACGTCGACGTGCGCGACGGCTCCTTCTGGGACCCGGTCGCGGGCGAGCGCTTCGACACCATCGCCACGAACCCGCCGTTCGTCGTCTCCCCGCCCACCGGCGACCGGCTCGTCTACCGCGAGGGGTCCCTCGAGACCGACGGCGTCGTCCGCACCGTCGTGGCCGGCGCGGCCGACCACCTCGTGCCCGGCGGGTGGTGCCAGGTGCTCGGCAGCTGGGTGCACACCGACGAGCCGTGGCAGGACCGCCTGGGCGGGTGGGTCGGCGCCACCGGGCTCGACGCGTGGGTGGTCCAGCGCGAGGTCGTCGACCTGTCGGCGTACGTCGAGATGTGGCTCGCCGACGCGGGAGTCCGGCACCGGCCCGACTACACGGCCCGCTACGACGCCTGGCTCGACTGGTTCGACGACCAGGGCGTCCAGGCCATGGCGTTCGGCTGGATCAGCCTGCGTGCGGCGCACCGCGACGTGCCCGTGCTGCGGCTGGAGGAGTGGCGCCACGAGGTCGTGCCGCCCGTCGGCGCGGCGGTCCTGTCCTGGGGCGAGCGCGTCGACGCCCTGGCCGCGGCCGACGACGTGCTCGACGTCCGCTGGCGCCAGGCGCCCACGCTGACGCAGGAGACGTTCGGCCGGGCCGGCGAGGAGGACCCGGAGGCCATCGTGCTGCGCCTGGGGGAGGGTCTGCGCCGGGCCGCCCAGGTCGACACCGTCCAGGCGGGGCTGGTCGGTGCGCTCGACGGCGACCTGACGGCCGGGGAGGTGCTCGACGCGCTCGCGCAGCTCCTCGAGCGCGATCCCGAGGTCCTGCGCGAGCAGTACCGTCCGGTCGTCCACGAGCTCGTCGCCGACGGCCTGCTCGTTCCCTGACCGCCTCGCGCGGGCCCTGTGGCGCGCGCCACCTGCGGCCCCGGGGCACGATGTTCCTTGACAAGGCGCGTTAGCGTATGCCGCGTCCGGCCCGCTGTCCGTGCGCCCGGACCGTCCACGAGGGAGTAACACCGTGACCACGCTCGTCATCGTCGAGTCGCCGAACAAGGTGCGCAGCATCCAGTCGTACCTGGGTGACGGCTACGTCGTCGACTCCAGCGTGGGCCACATCCGCGACCTCCCGAAGGGTGCCGACCAGGTGCCCGCCAAGTACAAGGGCCTGCCCTGGGCGCGCCTCGGCGTCGACATCGAGAACGGCTTCGACCCCGTCTACGTCGTCGCCGCCGAGAAGAAGCCGCAGATCACCAAGCTCAAGAAGCTCCTCAAGGAGGCCGACGAGCTCGTGCTCGCGACCGATGAGGACCGCGAGGGCGAGGCCATCGCCTGGCACCTCTTCGACGAGCTGAAGCCGAAGGTCCCGGTCAAGCGGATCGTCTTCAACGAGATCACCAAGGAAGCGATCACGCGGGCCGTCGAGAACCCGCGCGACATCGACATGGACCTCGTCGACGCGCAGGAGACCCGCCGCATCCTCGACCGTCTGTACGGCTACGAGGTCAGCCCCGTGCTGTGGAAGAAGGTCATGTCCGGCCTGTCCGCGGGTCGCGTGCAGTCGGTCGCGACCCGCCTCGTGGTCGAGCGCGAGCGGGAGCGCATGGCGTTCCGCTCCGCCTCCTACTGGGACCTCGACGCCACCTTCGACGCCGGCGAGCAGCACGAGGACGCGCGCTTGTTCCCGGCCCGTCTGGTGACGGTCGGCGGCAAGCGCGTGGCGAACGGTTCGGCCTTCGCCGACGACGGCACCCTCAAGAACGCCGACGTCGCGCACCTCGACGAGGCACGCGTGACCGCCCTCGCGGCGGGTCTGCGCGACGAGACGTTCACGGTCGCCGGTGTCGACGCGAAGCCCTACACCCGCAAGCCGTACGCCCCGTTCCGCACCACGACCATGCAGCAGGAGGCGTCGCGCAAGTTCGGCTTCGGCGCCGCCCGCACGATGCAGGTCGCGCAGCGGCTGTACGAGGGCGGGCACATCACCTACATGCGCACCGACTCGATCACGCTGTCGCAGACCGCGCTCAACGCCTCGCGCGCCCAGGTCAAGGAGCTGTACGGCGCGGAGTACCTGCCCGACAAGCCCCGCACCTACGCCGGCAAGGTGAAGAACGCCCAGGAGGCGCACGAGGCGATCCGGCCCGCGGGGGAGCGGTTCAAGACCCCGCAGGCCACGGGGCTGCGCGGTGACGAGCTCCGGCTGTACGAGCTGATCTGGAAGCGCACGCTCGCGTCGCAGATGAAGGACGCCCGCGGCGAGCAGGTCTCGATCCGCCTGACCGCGACCGCCTCCGACGCTGCGGGCGCCGACGCGGGAGCGCCGGTCGAGCTGACCGCGTCGGGCCGCACCATCACGTTCCACGGCTTCCTGAAGGCGTACGTGGAGTCCCGCGAGGACAACGGCCAGGGCGACGACCAGCAGACGAAGCTCCCGGCGCTCGCCCAGGGTGACACGGTGACCGCGCACGAGCTGACGCCCGCCGGCCACGAGACGAAGCCGCCCGCCCGCTACACCGAGGCCTCGCTCATCAAGGAGCTGGAGGACCGGGAGATCGGTCGCCCGTCGACGTACGCGTCGATCATCGGCACCATCCAGAACCGTGGGTACGTGTTCAAGAAGGGCACCGCGCTCGTCCCGGCATGGATCGCGTTCAGCGTCGTCCGGCTGATGGAGCAGCACTTCCCCCGCCTCGTCGACTACTCCTTCACGGCCGAGCTCGAGGACGTCCTCGACCAGGTGTCGCACGGACGCGAGGAGCGTCAGCGCGTGCTCGAGGGGTTCTGGGCCGGCAGCGGCGAGAAGGACACCGGACTCAAGCGGCTCATCGAGAACCTCCCCGACATCGACGCCCGCGGTCTGGCCACGTTCGAGCTCGGCGACGGCGTCGCGGTGCGCGTCGGGCGCTACGGGCCGTACGTCGAGGGCCCGCCGATGGTCCCCGGCAAGGACGGTGTCGACGTGCCCACGCGCGGCAACGTGCCCGAGGACCTGCCACCGGACGAGCTGACGCTCGAGAAGGCCAAGGAGCTGCTGGCGAACCCGGCCGGTGCCGAGAAGATGCTCGGCACCCACCCGGAGACGGGGCTCGACCTCGTCGTGAAGAACGGTCGCTTCGGTCCCTACGTGCAGGAGCTGCTGCCCGAGGACGCCCCGAAGGGCGAGAAGCCGCGCACCGCGAGCCTGTTCCGCACGATGAGCATGGACGCGATCGGCATCGACGACGCCGTCCGGCTCCTCACCCTCCCGCGCGTCGTCGGCACCGACGTCGACGGCACCGAGATCACCGCGCAGAACGGTCGCTACGGGCCGTACCTCAAGAAGGGCACCGACTCGCGCTCGCTCGAGTCGGAGGACCAGCTGTTCACGCTCACCGAGGAGCAGGCGCGCGCCATCTACGCGCAGCCGAAGACCTACGGCCGCCGCGGCACCGCCAAGCCCCCGCTGAAGGAGCTCGGCGTCGACCCGGTCAGCGAGAGGCCGATCGTCGCGAAGGACGGCCGGTTCGGCGTCTACGTGACCGACGGCGAGACCAACGCCTCGCTGCGCAAGGACGACGACCTCGAGACCCTCACCGAGGAGCGCGCCCAGGAGCTCCTCGCTGAGCGCCGCGCCCGCGGTCCGGTCAAGAAGACGGCGAAGAAGAGCGCCAAGAAGGCCACGACCAAGAAGACCGCTGCGAAGAAGACGACGGCCAAGAAGACGACGACGGCGAAGAAGACGACGACGGCCAAGGCGGCGACGAAGTCGTCGGCAGCGAAGAAGAGCTGAATCCTCTCGGCTTCCTGGTCGTGACCTTGCTGGTGCGCTGCCGTAGGGAGTCTGTGCTTGCCGGTGCGCTGCCT
>NZ_LUNF01000250.1:0-23625 GCF_001626145.1 Aeromicrobium sp. REDSEA-S32_B7 | reverse complement strand
GCTGGGGACTGAGTCGCACTGATCCGTTGCCGGGTGGTCTCGATACGTCAGGACGCGCTCGCTGGCGCTCGCCGTCCTGACTACTCGACCAGCAGAACCCTTGCCTTCTCGACGAGCGGTAGGTCTCGTTGGTCGAGTAGTCGACGTCGCGACGAAGGAGCTGACGGAGACGTATCGAGACCACTCCAAGCCGACGCTGGGAGCCGGGTCGCGCTGAGCCGTTGCCGGGTGGTCTCGATACGTCAGGACTTCGCAAGCTCGTCCTGACTACTCGACCAGCAGAACCCTTGCCTACTCGACCTGCGGAACCCTTCGCTCCTCGACGAGTGGGGGTCAGGAGCAGGAGGTGGGGAAGCGGCGGTCCTGGGTGAAGGACTGGACGCCCGGCGTCGTCGTCACGACCGCGCCGCGACGTTGGTCCTTGCCGGTCGTCATGGTGGTGCGGATGGTGACGGTCTGGCCGGGCTTGATGACGTAGGCAGTGTAGGCGACGGGGCGGGTGCCGAGGCGGCCGCTCTCGTCGAGGGAGATGGCGTCGTCGGCCCTCACCTCGTCGACGGTGCCGCCGGCGGGGGCGACGACGCGGACGGTCAGTTGCTGGTCGCCGCGCGGGGCCCGGTTGCCGATGCCGGTGATGTAGCGCGGCAGGTCGGCGGCGTCGGCCGGTGCGTTCGACGTGATGGTGGTGGTGGCGACCAGCGTCTGGCGACCGTCGGTGCGACACCCCTCGGACTTCACCGTCGTCCTCCAGTCGAGGTAGTACTGCATCTTCGAGCTGGTGGTGTCGTTCAGGTACACGCCGACCCGCGGCGTGGTGCTCGGCTCGGGCAGCTCGCCCGACAGGCGCGTGCCGGCGAGGTCGTCCTCGACCGTCTTGTCAGCGCTCCACAGCAGGATGCGGCGCTCGTCGACGGCCTTCGTCAGGCCCTCGAGGGTCTTGCGGGAGTCGCCGCGTCCGCCGAGCACGGAGCTGAAGATGCGCTGCGCTGCGTCGGCGAAGAAGAGGTCCTGCACCTGCGGGTCGGGGAACCGCGCGTACACGGTGTTGAGCAGGATCTCGACGGCGTTCGCCGACGTGAGCACCGTGCCGTCGGTGAGTCGGATGGAGCCCGTGCCGTCGAGCGCGTAGGAGAGGGCGACGGGGTCGATCGACAGCACGCCGTCGACCTTGGTGCCGAGCGAGCGCTGCACCATGGCGCGGGCGATGGTGGCGACGCGGGGGAAGTCGGGCGTGATGGTGGTGTCGCGGATGTCCTCGGCGATGAGGCTTCCGAAGGTGCGCTCCTCCGCGTCGGTGATGCGCACGACCGGGTCGTCGAACTCGCCGAGCTCACGGATGGTGAACTGCTGGTTGAAGCTGAGCCGGCCGTTGCGGGCGGTGACGAGCGCGAGCGCGCCGGGGATGCCGCCGAGCGACCGCGACTCCGCGTTGTTCTGGAACATGACGAGGTAGGTGCGGGTGCCGTCGGCGCCGAGCATGCGGGGCGCGATGCGCAGCGCCTTCGCGGCGGCGTCGGCGGCCTGCTGCGCCGTACCGAGCTTGTCCTTGAGCTCCTGCACGGGCTTGCGGAGGGGGCCGACGATGGCGGAGTCGTCGATGGCGTCGATGCGGCGACGGTTCTCGGTGAGGACGTTCGCGGCGGTGCTGACGGGACGGACCAGCCCGGCGAACTCACGCAGCGGGAAGCGCCCGTCCTTCGGGCGGAAGGTGTTGGCGTCGAGCGACTGTGCGGTGTCGACGACGGGCGGCAGGGCGCGCTGGGCGATGTCGTCGAGGGCGTCGGCGGCGGTCTGCACGGCGTCGACGCTGGAGCCGACGAAGGGCACGTGGGTGGCGGCGCCCCAGAGGGGGCCGTCGGTGCGGGTGCGGGCGGTGGTGGTGCTCTGCTGTAGCGCTCGCAGGGTGTTGCGTGCGAGGTCGGTGTCGCCGCTGGTGATCTGCGACTGCAGGTCCTGCGCCTCACCGGTGGCTGACGTGATGGCCTTCTGCGCCTGCGACGCCTCGTAGCCCATCCACCCGACGACGCCGATCACGGCGAGGACGACGACGCCGAGGCCGATCCACAGCGGCTTGCGGTTGCGCTGCTTGCGGCTCTTGCGCCGTGCGCTGCCTGATGAGCGCGACGAGCGGGTGCGGGAGGCCATGGCGTGATCCTAGGGTCGCGGGTCGAGCCGACGGGTTCGGTGCAGACATGACTCCGCCACCTCCCCAGCCCGGAGGCTGGTGGAGGTGGCGGGCGTCAGGGTCGTGCTTCGCGGAGCGACGCGATCAGCTGTGACGACGGCGGGCGGCGATGACGCCGGCGCCGGCGAGCACGAGGGCTGCGCCACCTGCGAGGAGGAGGACGTTCGAGCCGCCCGTGTCGGGCAGCGCGCCGCTGGCGTTGTCGCCGCTGCCAGCGCCGGTACCGGTGCCGGCGTCAGCGACGCCCGTGCCCACGACGAGCTTGATCGTCTTGGTGTAGGTCTGCTGGACCGGGACGAAGCCGGACTTCAGGCCGCTCGCGCTGGGGGCGATGTCGTCGGCCGTCGTGATCGTCATGACGATCTCGAAGGTGCCGTTCTCGTTCGGCGCCTGGCCGGAGACGTTCCAGGTGGTGGTGTTCGTGCCGCCACCGACGTTCTGGCCGAGCAGCGTGGCGGAGTAGGACTCGACCTCGGCGCCACCGAAGGTGCCGGAGAAGGAGAACTGACCGCCCGGGGCGACCTGGACACCCGCGGCGGCACTGCCGCCCGGGATGGTGATGATGGGCTCGTCGCCGTAGGCGAACGCCGAGCCGGCGGAGAAGAGGGTGACCAGACCGGCCACGAGGCCAGCGATGGCCAGACGAGTGCTGCGCATGTGAAGCTCCGAGGGATGTAGAAGACGACCACAAAACCAGTGGTTCCCGGCTAACAGTAGCGGTGAAAAGCCCTCGCGAACCAAACTTGTCCAAACTATTCACACGGACGCAACACGGGCCAACTTGCTGGCGGCGTGTCTGGGGGATTTTTCCCGTCTTTTCAGGAAGCCGAGCTGTGACTCATGACACAAGCCGTGGGGACGTACGACCGGTCCGCACGGACTGAGACGCCCGGAAGATCAGGCCTGACGGCCCGGATCGTCGATCTCGGGGTCGTCCGGGAGGCCGCGGCTCGCGTCGAGGCGGCGGCTGGGCTCGCGACCCACGGCGTCGTCGAGGGCGTCGAGGTCGCCCGAGCGGTCGGTGCGCCGACGAGCTGTGACGGGGTGCGACTGACGCTGCTGCTGTTGCTGCGTGGTGTCGGCGCGGCGCTTGGAGCCGCGTCGGGTCGAAGCGGGTTCGGGGCGGTCCTCCGCCGCCTCCACGCTGTCGGTGTCCGTCGGCGCGTAGCCGTAGCCGTACCCGTAGCCGTACCCGTAGCGCCCGGACTTCACGGGCGTCATGTTGAAGACCGCCGCGACGGGCTTGGCGCCGACGCCCTCGAGACGTCCGACCGCGGCGCGCACCTGGTCGCTGGAGGTCTTGCCGTGGCGGACGACGAGCACGGCGCCGTCGACGACGCTGGAGATCAGCGCGGCGTCGGTGACCGGCAGGAGCGGCGGGGCGTCGATGAGCACGACGTCGTACTCGGCGCGCAGCTGCTCGACGAGGCTCACCATGGCGCGCGACTGCAGCAGCTCGGCGGGGTTGGGCGGCGTCTTGCCGCTCGAGAGCACCGACAGGCCGGAGACGCCGGTCTCCTGCATGGCGTCGGGCAGCTCCACACGGCCGACGAGCACCGTGGTGAGGCCGACGGCCTCGACGAGCCCGAGGTACTGCGCCACGCGGGGGCGTCGCATGTCGCCCTCCACCAGCGCGACCTTCTGACCGCCCTCGGCGAGCGCGAGCGCGAGGTTGACGGCCGTGGTGCTCTTGCCCTCGCCCGGCAGCGCGCTGGAGAGCACGAAGACCTTCTTGTTGGCGTCGGGGTCGATGAACTGCAGGTTGGTGCGCAGCACGCGGAAGGCTTCGGCGCGCGGGGAGTACGGGTCGATCTCGGAGATGAGCGGGGCGCCGTCGGCGCCGTTGTCGAACGGGATGGCGCCGATGACGGGCGCCTCGGCGAGCTCCTCGAGCTGCTTGTGCGTCTTGACGGAGGAGTCGAGGGTCTCGCGCAGCACGGCGATGCCGGCTCCGAGCAGTAGACCGAGGATGAGGCCGAGGCCGAGGTTGCGCAGCGGCTGGGGCGAGACGGGAGAGGTCGGTGCCGTGGCCTGGTTGGTCACGGTGGCCTTGATGGTGGCCTGGTCCTTGCCGGGCGGCGTCTCGAGCTCGCCGACGTAGCCGACGAACACGTCTGCGGTGGTCTCGGCGATGCGCTGGGCGCGCTCGGGCGAGGGGTCGGTGACCGTGATCGTCAGGATGACCGTGTCAAGCTGCGATGTGGCGGTGATCTGCTGGCTCAGCTCGGCCGGTGTCTCGTCGAGGTCGAGGTTGGTGGAGATGAACAGGTCGGTGGACGACGCGTACTGGGGCGTGGTGCGCCAGGTGGCGAGCGCTGCCAAGGCGACGACACCGAGGGCCACGGACGCGATGAGCAACCAGCGGTGACGAAGGATGGTCAGGTAGTCCCGCAGGTCCACGTACAGCTCCCGAGTGGTGATGACGGCGGCCCCCGAGACCGAGGGATGCGCCTCACTCTAGGCGAGGCGGGTGGGGATCGTGGACGACTTGGCTGTGACGTCGTGCGGGCGAATCGTGCGCGATGCTCAGACGTGGGCGAGGAGGTCGAGCAGGTAGCGGCCGTAACCGCTCTTGTGCAGCCGCTCGCCGCGGGCTCGCAGCTGGTCGTCGTCGATGTATCCGAGACGCCAGGCGATCTCCTCGGGTGCGCCGACTTTGAGGCCCTGGCGGGACTCGACGGAACGGACGAAGTTGGAGGCGTCGTTGAGGGAGTCGAAGGTGCCGGTGTCGAGCCAGGCGGTGCCGCGCTCGAGGATCTCGACGTGCAGCCGACCCTCCTCGAGGTAGCGCTCCTGCAGGCCGGTGATCTCGAGCTCGCCGCGGTCCGACGGCTTGAGCTCGTGGGCGTACTCGACGACGTCGCTGTCGAAGAAGTAGAGGCCGGGGATGGCGAACGGGCTCTTTGGCTCGGCGGGCTTCTCCTCGATGGACAGCACGCGACCGTCGTCGGCGAACTCGACGACGCCGTAGGGTCGCGGGTCGGCCATCCGATATCCGAAGATCGCGGCGCCGTCCATCTGCTTGAAGCGGCCGAGCGTGGATCCGAGGCCGGTGCCGTAGAAGATGTTGTCGCCGAGCACGAGTGCGCTGTGGCTTGTTCCGACGTGCTCGGCGCCGATGATGTAGGCCTGCGCGAGGCCGTCGGGGCTGGGCTGCTGCGCGTACGTGAGCCGGATGCCGAACTGGCTGCCGTCGCCGAGAAGTCGCTCGAAACCGTCGGCCTCGTGCGGCGTCGTGATGACCAAAATGTCCCGGATGCCCGCCAGCATGAGCGTCGACAGCGGGTAGTAGATCATGGGCTTGTCGTAGACCGGCATGAGCTGCTTGCTGATGCCCTCGGTGATCGGGTGCAGACGGGTACCGGTGCCGCCGGCCAGGATGATGCCCTTCATCGGTGCACGTCCGTCTCCATGAACGGACCAACGATATGAGGAGGCCGTAGTCACGGCGCCTCGTCGCGCGGTTCGCACGGTCACGCGACCCTGAGTCGAGCCGATCTGTGATCGAGCCCTCTTGGATGGCGCGCTCAAACGCTCTCGCGCGGCACCGCGCCCGTGACACGATGTGGACGACGTGCTGGAGATCCCGGCGAGAGGGCGATCGATGAGACGTGGACCGGTGGACCTGCTCCCGGCGGGAGCGCTGCCGCTCGGACTCGGGTGCAGCAGGCTTGGTTCGGTCGGGGGAGCATCGCCGGACGAGGCGCGTACTGTCCTCGCGCTTGCGCTCGAAGAGGGTGTGCGGTTCTTCGACACGTCCAACATCTATGGCCAGGGCGACAGCGAACGCCTGATCGGCGAGGCGATGAGTCGGCGCGACGATGTGGTCGTGGTGACCAAGGCCGGAAAGTACGTGCCTTGGCCGAAGCGCGCCCTCGTGCCCGTGAAGGGGCTTCTCAGAGGCTCGGTGAGACGGTCGACCGCAGCGAAGCAGACCGTCGGGTCCGCGCGCGCCAAGCCGATGCCCACGAACTGGGAGCCCTCGCGCCTCAGGTCGAGCCTCCACGGGAGCCTTCGTCGTCTTCGGCGCGAGTACGTCGACGTGCTGATGCTTCACAGCCCTCCGGTCGAGATCGTCGAGCGAGGGGAAGCGACGGCAGGCCTCGAGGACGCCAGGCTCGCAGGAGACGTGAGGTACGTCGGCGTGTCCGTCGACGACGTCGCCACTGCCAACGCCTGCCTCGACGACGGCCGGATATCGGTGCTGCAGCTCCCGTTGCACCCAGGCTCGGACGACTACGCCGAGGTGCTCGACCGCGCACGAGTTCTGGGCGTAGCGGTGATTGCGCGGGAGGTTCTTGGCGGCATCGGCTCACTGTCGGGCCATCCGCGCCCCAGTGAGCTCGCGCAGGACCGGATCTGTCGTTCCATCAACGATCCGTTGGTGGCGATCACGCTCGTCGGGGCGACAAGGACGTCGAGTCTGGCTGCGTCGGTCGAGGCTGCCCGCTCGTGCACCGGTGGCCACCCATGAGCGCGCGGTACGAGTCTTGAGCGCGTCCTCGGCTCGTGTGATGGTGCGGGCAGCGTCGCGGCTGTCGTTGCGCCAGGTCGCCTACCACGTGAAGCGGATCGTGCGGAACCGCATCGCTCGCGCCCGACCCGACCTCTACCACCGCTACGTCGCGCGCGTCGCCCGCTCGGTGCCGCCGCTCGAGCTGGGGCGCCGACCCGCCCGGTCCACCGAGCTGGCGCGCGCCGTGGCGCCGTTCTACTACGCCGAGTACGTCGAGACGATCGACCGTGCGGCTCGGGCGGAGTTCGAGTTCTTCGGCCAGAAGGTCGACTTCCATGATGTCGCACGTATCGACTGGCACCACCGCGTCGACGCCGAGTCCGACTTCCACCTCTGGCGCATGAAGCTCGGTCACATGGGCTTTGTCTGTCCCATGCTGATCGACGGAGGGGAGACGCACCTGGCGGCGGTCGAGAGTCTCGTGCGGGGGTATCGGACGACCGCGGACTTCGGGATCGAGGGTTGTTTCTCCTCCTACTGGTTCCCCTACAGCGTCTCCCACAGGATCCTCGCGATCCTGAGCGGTTACGTGCTCGCGCTAGAAGGGCGCGAGCTGCCGACGACGCTGACCGATGAGCTCGACGAGTTCCTCCGGTGGAACGTGGCGTTCGTGCAGGTCAACGTCGAGCACGAGCTGCGCAACAACCATGTCGAGCGGAACCTGGCCGCGCTGTGCCTGTACTACAGCTACGCCCGCCGCGTCCCTCGGCGCACGAAGCGCCGACTGAACCGCGAGGTCCGCAGGTCGATGCGTGCCTGCGTCCTGCCCGACGGAGTGATCGCCGAGCGATCAGCGATGTATCAAGGTCTTGCCGTGATGGCGCTCGACGTCTTCGCCAAGACGCCGTTCCTGTCGCAGCGGGTCCGCGACGAGGCCAAGAAGACGCACGACAAGGCTCTGAAGGCCTGGGCGTCCCTCACGCATCCCGACGGCGAGATCGCGTTGTTCAACGACAGCTGGTTCGAGGAGGTCCCCCCGATCAGCGACGTCTTGGACGGGCAGGACGTCAGGCCCACCAGCGTGCTCGACTCGGCTGGATACGTCCGGCTCGAGGGCGAGGACGTCTTTGCGCTCATGGACGGGGGAGCCATCGGCCCGTCGTGGAATCCCGGTCACGGGCACGCGGACTTCCTCTCGGTCGAGGTCGACGTCGCGGGGCGGCGGTTCATCGTTGACCCTGGCACGTTCCAGTACTCCACCGGTGAACGGCGGACCCTCGAGCGGTCGGCTGCCAGCCACAACGGTCCCCGGGTGGAGGGACTCGAACCGGTCGAGTACCTCGGCTGCTTCCGTGTGGGTCGGATGGCGCGGGCTTCCATCCAGGTGGCGGACGACGAGCAGTCAGCCACGGGAGAGCTGCCGCTCCCAGGTGGCCCGACGGTCCGGCGACGCGTGAGCCTCGGGCGCGGCTCGGTCGTGGTGCGTGACAGCTGGTCGGGACGACGGGACGAGGCTGTCGTCACGCTCACCGTCTCCGACGGATGGACTCTCGTCGACAGCCAACGGGATCGCGTCCTGTTCCGCTCGGACGACAAGGAGGCCGAGATCGCCGTGACCCACGGCGACGTCGCCGGCGTGCGCGACGGCGCGTGGGCCTGTCGCTACCTCGAGAGTCGCGCCGCGACATTGATCGACCTGAAGCCTTCGCTCGACTCGAGTCACGACCTTGAGTGGCAGGTCGCCGTGAACAGCCGTCCCGTCGCAGAGCGGGTGGAGCGAAAGGAGCATCCGGCATGAAGATCGCGATCGTCGGCTGCGGATTCGTGTTCGACATCTACATGAGGACGGTGCGCGCCCACCCGGAGCTGGAGGTCGCTGGGGTCTACGACCGGCGACCAGAACGAGTGCGCGCCGTCGCAGAGCACTACGGGTTCCATGGGTACGCGTCGTACGACGAGCTCCTGGACGACCCGCAGGTCGACATGGTCGTGAACCTGACCAACATCGGGTCGCACTACGAGGTGTCGAAGCGCGCCCTGGAGGCTGGGAAGCACGTCTACTCGGAGAAGCCGATCACCACCTCCGTCGAGGAGACCCGGGACCTGTTCGACACCGCGGAGACGAATGGCGTACGGCTCGGCGCCGCGCCGTGCAACATCTTCAGCGACAGCGTGCGCACCATGTTCGAGCTCGTGCAGTCCGGCGCGATCGGGCAACCGCTCCTGGTCTATGCCGAGCTCGACGACAACCCCATCCATCTCATGGGGTTCGAGGAGGTCGTCAGTCCGACGGGAGCACCATGGCCCCTGGTCGAGGAGATCCTCGAAGGGTGCACCTACGAGCACCTGGGATACCACCTCATCTGGATCTGCGGCCTCCTCGGACCGGTGACCGCCGTGACGGCGTTCTCGAGCGAGCTGATCGAGGGCAAGGCGGGGGACGTACCCGGTCTGTCGGGAACGCCCGACTACTCCGTGGCCAACCTCCACTTTGCGAGCGGAGCGGCCGCGCGCATCACGTGCAGCGTCGTGGCACCCCGCGACCACCGCATGCGCGTGATCGGACGCGAAGGCGAGATCACCACTGACAGCTATCGTCAGTACCGGGCCCCGGTCTTCCTCGAGCGGTTCACCCGGCGGAGCCTGAACGCCCGAAAGTTCCAGACGCTCCGCGCGCATCGCGGTCTCGGCCGGCTTCTCGGAATGGGCGGACGTCGCGTCAAGCTCCTCCGGAACTCCAAGTCGCACGCCGTGGAGAAGAACCTCCTCGTGCGTCCGTCGCTCAAGCAGCGCCTCGTCGGGGCGCTCCGGAGACGCGAGGTGTACGCCCAGGACAAGTTCGCAGGGATCGCGCAGATGGCTGACGAGATCTCAGGCGGCAACCCTCAGTACCTGAGTCCGGACTTCCTGCTGCATCTGAACGAGCTCACGCTCCTGGTTCAGGGGGCGGGTCCGGGCGGGATCGCTGTGCGCACGACGACCACCTTTGAGCCTCTGGGGCCGATCCCGGACGTGGGCGCACTGACGAGCGGTGATCCGCGCCACGATCAGCCAGGTGGTGTGCGCAATGTCTGATCCAAGGAACTCGCCCGGCATTAGGATGCTGCAAGACACGCTGGATCGTCGACGTCCGCCTGCGAGTCGAGCAGCAGGTTCGGACACGCGAGCTGGGCGTTCCCCAGTACCAAGTACACGGTGGATGTGACACGTTGCGAGTCGCTGTGACAGGAGTGAGTGGGCTCATCGGGTCGGCGGTCGTCCGCCTCCTCGAGCACGATCACGAGATCGTCAAGGTGGGCCGCCGGGATGGTGACGACGTGGTCCTCGACCTCTCGGACGAGTCGACGTGGGACAGGGCCGACTTCCCCCAGATCGATGCGTTGGTGCACTGCGCCGGGGTCGTCGACGAGGACATACGCGATCACGCGGATCTTGCGTGGAAGAAGGCCGTCGGGGGTGCGAACCGTCTGGTCGACGCGGCACTCCACGCGGGGGCCCGCCACCTCGTCTACATCTCCTCCGCTCACGTCTACGGGCCACTCGTCGGTCGTGTCGACGAGAGCCGTGCCTCCAATCCGGTGTCCGACTACGCCATCGCGCACTACGCGACGGAGCAGATCTTTCGACGACGGGCCTCGGACCAGGTCCGGGTCTCGGCCCTCCGACCCTGCGCAGTCTTCGGCCTCTTGCCCGATCCCGAGCGCTTCCGCCGGTGGTCGCTGGTCCCCTTCGCGTTCCCTCGCGACGCCGTCAGCGGGGGTGAGATCAGGATCCGGTCGTCCGGCGAGCAGCGGCGGAACTTCGTCGGGAACGACGACATCGCCCGCGTGGTCGCGCGATGGCTCGGGGAGGACGGCCAGGGTTGGAGCGTCCTCAACCCGATCGGCCTGCTCGACGCCTCGATCGCCGAGGTCGCGCAGATCTGCGCTGAAGAAGCTGAGTCCGTCACGGGCCGACCGTGCCAGGTGTTCCGAGGGGGTCCGGACGTCGATCCGCCTGAACCCCTGCGGTACGAGTCGACAGCATCGTACGAGCGGGGATCGCAGTCCTTCCGCGCCACCACCCGCGACTTGCTGCGTCTGCTGAACGGTGGTGCGTGACGTGAAGCCGAGGCTGACGATCGGGCTCATCACCTTCAACGGATCGGCGTCGATCGCGCGAAGCATCGAGAGTCAGCTGAGCCAGACCTTCCGCGACTTCACGCTGCTGATCTTCGACAACGCCTCGACGGACGGGACGAGCGAGATCTGCGCCGCCTTCGCGGCCGAGGATCCGCGGGTCGTGCACGTCCGGCATCCCGCCACCGTTCCTCAGAGTGACAACTTCCGTGGCGTGCTCATGGCCGCGGACACCGAGTACTTCATGTGGGCGACCGACGACGACCTGCGCAGTCCGCGGTTCGCCGAGGACTGCATCGAGCTGCTCGACCACCATCCCAATGCGGTGGCAGCCTGCACGCCGGTGCAGTTCAGAGCGCAGGACGGTTCGCTGACCGACGCGCGCGGCACGTTCAGCATCGAGGGGACACCGGAGCAGCGGCTCAGGACGTACTTCGCGAACCCGCGTGACAGCTCTCGTCTCTTCGGCGTCTACCGAACCGATGGCCTCAAGAAGGCCTACGCCGAGGACACGTCGGTCTTCGGCTACGACTGGCTCGTCGTCGGCCTGACGATGCTCGAGGGCGACCACCTCGAGACAGGGACGGTCGGCCTGGTCCGTGCGGCAAACGCGCCCGGCAAGTACTTCGCCAGCTTCAAGCGGCACTTCGTCCGCGAGCCCGGTCCGTGGGGCGTCCTCTCCTCCTTCCTCCCGCTCCTTCCCATGACGCGGCAGCTGCGGTCCCGCCTTCCGCGCTCTGCTTGGAGAGCTTCTCGATGGCGCCTGCTGCGCCTGAACCTGCACCAGTCGCTGTTGATGCTTCGGTGGAGGTTCCCGAGGCTTGAGCCGGTGTTCCGGTTGGTGCGTCGCGTGGACCGTAGCGTCGGGAACTCGTGAGGTAGACATGGTCAAGGTCCACGACGCCAGGGCGAACAACTTCAACCTGCTCCGCCTGGTGGCGGCAAGTGCAGTGATCTTCTCGCATGCGGCAGAGATCGCTGGTGCGCGCCCCGACGCGATCGAGGAGTGGATCGGTTACAGCGGGGGCTGGATCGCCGTCTCCGCGTTCTTCTCGATCAGCGGCTTCCTCATCTACCGTTCCATGGTCAGCAGCAGGAACGTGAAGATCTTTATGGTGGCGCGAGGCCTCCGCATCTTCCCGGGCCTGTGGGTGATGCTCGTGCTCACGACGATGGTTCTTGGGCTCACGGTCGCCGCAGGCGGACCGAGCAGCTACTTCACGTCCCCGCAGGTCTACGAGTACGTCGCCGGCAACGCCGTGCTCTACGCGCCGCAGTACCACTTGCCGGGAGTGTTCGACGGTCTGCCGACCGACGGCGTGGTGAACGGCTCCCTCTGGACCCTGCGTTTCGAGTTCACGTGCTACCTCGCGGTCGTGGGGCTCTTCGTGGTGGGAGCGTTCGCGTCCAACCGTCGCTTCGCCTCCATGTGCGTGGTGTATGTCGTGGGCTACGTGGGCTTCCTCGTCGTCTCAGCGCACCTTGGCTCCCTCGATGCGGCGCTGCATGACGGTAGCGACGTCGCCAAGCTGCACCGACTCTCGCTGGCGTTCATGGTCGGGGTCGTCGTTGCCCGCCTGTCCGACCGGGCACGTCCCGCGTGGTGGTGGGTCGGCATCGGAGGGCTGCTGTGCTTGGTGAGCTTTGGCACGCCCCTCTTCCAGACCGCCCTGGTGTTGCTCGTGGCCGCCCTCGTCTTCTGCCTCGCCTTCTTCCAGGCGCAGTGGCTGCATCGCTTCCGCTCCATGCACGACTACAGCTACGGCATCTACATCTACGCGTTCCCGGTGCAGCAGGCCGTCCAGCTCTGGTTGGACCCGCGCCACGCGATCGTGAACGCCCTGATCAGCCTGGTGATCGTCGTGCCGCTCGCCGCCCTCTCCTGGCACGCTGTGGAGAGCCCGGCACTGCGACTGAAGAGCCGGCTGCAGAGACGCGCAACGCCGTGAGGACGATGCGACGCAACAGTGCATTCTCCGCGGCCGAGGTCATCGTCGGTGGCGTCTGCCTCTTCTTCATCTACCGCAACGTCGTCCAGACCCTCGGCGTCTCCATGCTCGGCGTTTGGTCCCTAGTCCTGGCGACGACGGCGTTCGGCCGTGCTGCGGACCTCGGGATCAGCGGAGGTCTGGCGCGATTCATCGGGCGATCGATCGGCGAGGGCCGACTCGAAGCCGCAGTCGCGTACATGCGGACCGGTGTCCTGTTCATGGCGGCCGCCATGGGCGTCGTCGCGCTTGCCCTCTGGTGGCCCCTTTGGCGCGGACTGGCCATCGCCCTCGACGGGCGTGAGCTTGCCGCCGCGCGAGAGGTGCTGCCCTGGGCAGTGTTGAGCCTGTGGCTCCTCATCGTGAAGTCCGCGATCGACTCGTGCCTGCTGGGGATGGGGCGCGCCGACCTGCGCTCCATCGGAGGCATGCTGGGCATGCTGGCCCAGCTGGTCGCGTCGCTGATGCTCGTGGGGACGTTCGGCCTGAACGGTCTGGCGTGGGCGCAAGCGGGGCAGTTCGTGCTCGCCATCTGCTTCGAGCTCGGCGCTCTCGCCATCGTGACGAACAGCGCCGGCGACAGGATGGCATCGCCCTGGTTCTCCGGGGCGCTCCTGCGGGAGATGCTCGGATTCGGCGTCAAGCTCCAGGCGGGTTCTCTCGCCAACCTGATGTTCGAACCCGTCGTGAAGACCGCTCTCGGAGCGGTGGCGGGCACTCACGTCCTCGGGATCTTCGAGATCGCCTACAGGATGTCGTATCAGGCCCGAAACGTCGCGATCATGGCGCTGCAGCCTTCACTGCCCAAGTTCGCAGAGCTGTCGGTGGGAGACCAGCAGGGCCTGCGGGACCTCTTCTCGCGCATCTGTCGTGCCGCAGCCCTCATGGGTGGTGGGCTCATGCTTTTGGTCGCGGTGGCCTCTCCGCTCATCTCGTTCCTCTACCTCGACGAGGTCGATCCGCTCTTCATCTACGTGGTGGGAGTGGTCTCGGCGATGTGGGCTGCGACGATCTTCGCCTCGCCTGCCTACTACCTCGGTATCGCGAGTGGCCGCGTCGTGCCGTACGTGATGAGCGAATGTGTCTCCATCGCCATCGCGGGCCTGGCGGTCGTCGTCGTGGGTGCCGTCATCGATCCGGCAGCTTCCATCGTCGGTATCGCTCTGGGAAAGATCGTGGGCAGCTGTATCACAGCGGCATGGATCCGTCCCACCTCACGACTTCGCGACTCGGCACTGCTTCATCCGGATATCCTGAAGGCGACCGTCGTCGTGTTGCTGTGCTCCGTGACTGTGGTCCTGGTGAGCTTGCACGTGCGATGACCGGAGACGAGAGGCTCGACAGATGGCTCTGACGCAGTCGAGCACCCGTCGTGGCGCGCCCGCCGTCGACACGGGCCGGCGAGGGCACCGCACGGTCTACGCGTTGATCGTCGTCGCCCTGATCGGGATGCATCTGCGGCTCTCCGTGGAGACGAGCACCGGGGCACAGGTCGTTCCGATGTACCCGCTGCTGCTGAGCGCCGCCCTGCTCTCGTTCCGTGTCGGGAACGAGCTGGCTCGACGAGCGGGTCAGCTGATCGTGGTCCTGGCCGTGTTCCTGCTCATCGAGCCGTTCGTCTCCTTCGCTCCAGAGAGTGCGAGCGTCGTCAACCTGCTCTCGGCGTTGCAGCTCCTCGCCTCGGTCCTGTCGGCCTTGATCATCATCGCGGTGTGCCGGACGCTTCCCCGTGACGGCTTGCGCAAGCTGTTCTTCGGCTTCTGGGTCGCCTTGATGGTGCTGGCCCTGTTAGAGAGCGTCGGACTTCGCGACGTGTTCACCTCGATCCGCGATGCGCTCTACTTCACCTCGCAGCGAGGGATCTACTCCGAGGCGGCACGCGACATCGTCCTCTACGGGAAGATCCGACCGACTGCGCTGGCGAGCGAACCTTCCTATCTTGCCGACTCGTACATGAGCATGATCGTCGCGGTCTTCCTCCTGGATCCTCGACGAGGGCAGTGGTCGTCCTGGGTGCGGCTCGGGCTGATGGTCGCCATCGGCTTCGCGATCGCGCCGAGCCTGAAGATCGTCTTCTACCTGCTCGCTCTCGGGATCTGGATCCTGTGGCCGAGGACGCCCAAGCGGCTGGCGCTCGCGGGTGTGGCGCTGTCGACGGTCTTCTTTGTCATGTTTGTGACCTTCGAGTTCTCGCTCGGATCGGTCCTGACGAGGTTCGGGCTGGGGGAGACCGGCAGCTTCTTCGGACGCATCGCTGTCGCGCCGCAGATCGGTCTCGAGGCCGTCACCAACCACCCGGTCCTGGGGTACGGAGTGGGGAACACAGACGGACTCCTGCCCGTCATCGACGAGGCCTGGCAGAGCAGCGGGGCATACGCCCGTTTCCCGTGGTACCAGGGATTGGGCCCGTCGGAGCTCATGTCCAACGGGTTCTGGTGGCAGTGGGCGTTCCTCGGCGTGCTGGGCGGAGCCCTCTTGTGGATCCTCCTCGTGAAGATCCTGGCGGCTATGGGCGTGGAGCACCCCTTGCGGTCGATCGTCTGTGCGTGGGTGGTGTGGTACTCGGGCTTCGCCTTCGTCGACCCGGCGAGCTGGTTCGTCCTGGCGCTCTTCGTCGTCCCTGTTGTGACGAAGACGCTCGACGCCTCGACCGTGCCTTCCGGAGCCCCGACGGGGACGGTCCGCGGGAGGACCGGCCGAACCGTGGAGCCTCGAGTAGTCGGTAGCTGAGGTAGGTGGCTGCTCCGGTGAACAGGATCCCGACGAGTCCGAGCGCGATGAAGGGCAGTCCGAAGCGACCTGGGGTCAGCGTCTGTAGAGCGATGAGGTGCCACAGGTAGAGGCTGTAGCTCGCCAGGCCGATGAGGACCAGAGGACGGAGCCGGAGCACCCGCTCGACGACGGTGTGATGGGCCCAGGAGGGCAGGACGCACAAGCCCACGCTGGCGAGCGTGACGAGGGGGAATCCCACGTATCGGTACGCGCTGGTGTACTGACCCGGTCCGACGACGGTCCACAACGCAATCAGGGCGAGTGATGCCCACCCCAGAAGCTCGGCCCACGGGCGGCTGGGCCGGCTTCGCCCGCCGGCGTCCTGGAGCAGCAGCCCGATGGCGCAACCGGCGAGGATCTCGGAGAAGCGAGGCGCGGGAGCGAAGTAGAACCAGATCGCGGAGGTCGGCAGCGCTGTGACGTAGGCGACGACCGCCAGCCCCGCCGAACACCAGCCCGCGGTTCGTGCGCTGGTGCCTCTGCGTCGCCACAGGTAGATCAGCCAGGGCCAGACCAGGTAGAAGGTCCACTCCACTCCCAGCGACCAGGTCTGTCCGAATGGCTCGGTCGACCCGAGGTCCAGCGCGTAGACCCACGTTGCTCCCTGCCCCATGCTGATCCCGGCATTTCTCGCAGCCTCCGGGAAGGACACCGGCTCGCCCATCAGTCCAACGATGCAGGTGCCGATCACGAGAAGCCCGACGAGGGCAGGGTAGAGGCGCAGGATCCTGGCGCGGATGAACCGGAGGTAGGCCTGCGACATGGGGACGCGATCATCTCGGCGTTGCCACAAGAGGCTCGTGATCAGAAAGCCGCTGAGTACGAAGAAGACGTCGACCCCTATGTATCCGCCGTCGAAGTAGGGGGTGTAACGCGCCGCCCAGTGCACCAGCAGGACCGCGCCGATCGCGACGGCGCGGACTCCGTCGTAGTAGTCGATCCGTCCGTGGGACGGCCGGATCAGCGCGTTGAAGGTCGGGTCGTCCCACCGGACCGACCGCTCGTTCTCGGGGTCGTAGTAGGCGGACACGAAGTACATCATCTCGACGTCCTCCGTCAGGGAGAGGAAGCCGTGGGCGCAGCCGTGCGGGATGTACATCATGGTGCGGTTCTCGGACGTCAGCTCGGCGCTGAAGGAACGGCCGAAGGTCGGTGAGCCCTCGCGCAGGTCCAGCACCACGTCGAGCAGGGCTCCTCGGATCACCTTGACGACCTTCACCTCGGCACTCTCGCCGAGCTGGTAGTGCATCCCCCGGAACGTGTGCTTGACGCGACTGAACGACGTGTTGAACTGGACGAACCGAGTCTCGAGGTCGAGCGCCTCGAACTCGTCGACGTCGAAGACGCGCGAGAAGAAGCCTCGATCATCACCCCGAGGCTCAAGGTCGATCGTGTACACGCCGGCGAGTGGCGACTCGGTGAACCTCACGGTGCCGTCCTCTCTGCAGCGCCCTGTCCCAGCGCCTCGTAGTCGTCGATCTGCGCGTCGAGCGCCGTGGCGTAGTCCTGTCCGGAGTCCGTGGCCTTGATCCAGTCCGCCGTCCACTGGACTGCCTCGCGACCCGTGAGTCGTGGCCGCCAGCCCAACGACTTCTCGGCGAGTGAGGCATCGAGCGTGAGGAGCTTCATCTCCACTGGGTGGAATCCGGAGGCCTGGTGCCACGGCCGGTCTACCCCCATCGCCTCGCCGAGTGTCTCGGTCACCTCACTCACGGTCATCGGCTGGTCAGGGACCGGAGCGAAGTTCAGGGCCCGCGGCAAGGTGGGCCAGCGGTGGTCGACCATCGCCTCGACGTAGTCCAGGTAGCCGCTCACAGGGTCGAGGACGTGCTGCCACGGCCTCACAGACCGAGGGTTTCGGAGCTCGACGCTGGTGCCCGAACGCATCGCGCGCCAGATGTCGGGGACGAGTCGGTCCTCCGACCAGTCCCCTCCGCCGATCACGTTGCCTGCTCGAGCGGTCGCGAGTGCGACGCCAGCATCGTCGTAGAAGCTCTGCCTGTAGGAGGAGACCACTTCCTCGCACGCAGCCTTGGAGCTCGAGTAGGGGTCGTGGCCGCCCAGGCGGTCCGACTCGACGAACGGGGTCCCAGAGTCGTCGTTGAGGTAGACCTTGTCCGTCGTGATTACCAGGACCGCCTGGAGGCGCGGCGCATGGTGGCGGAGAGCTTCCAGGACGTTGAGCGTGCCCATCACGTTGGTCGCGAACGTCTCGGCGGGCTCGGCGTAGGAGCGGCGGACCAGCGGCTGGGCAGCCATGTGGATGGCGACGGTCGGGTCGGCGTCGGCCACCGTCGACGTCAAGGTCGTCGCGTCCGTGATGTCGCCGACGACGGACTGCAGTCCCGGGAGGTCCAACGAGGGGAACAAGGCTGGAGTGGTGTCCGGCGCCAGCGCGTAGCCGACCTGCGAGGCGCCCATGCGCGACAGCCAGCGAGCGGTCCACGATCCCTTGAAACCCGTGTGTCCGGTCAGGAGGACGCGCTGGTCGGCCCAGAACTCTGGATTCGGCACGGTCTCTACTCCCACGTCTTCCAGGGAGCCTGGTCTGCTGCCCACAGGTCCTCGAGATGCATCTTGTCCCTCAGCGTGTCCATCGGCTGCCAGAATCCGTTGTGCTCGAATGCTGCCAGCTGTCCGTCGTGAGCGAGGCTCTCGAGCGGCTCTCGTTCCCAGATGGTCGCGTCGCCGTCGATACGATCGAGAACGCGAGGATGGAGGACGAAGAATCCGCCGTTGATCTGCCCGCCGTCGCCCGCAGGCTTCTCCTCGAACTTCTCCACTCGGCCGTCCGTGATGACGGTGGAGCCGAAGCGACCGGAGGGTCGCACTGCGGTGAGCGTCGCGTCGAGACCGTGCTCGCGGTGGAACGTGGCCAACGCTGTGAGGTCGACGTCGGCGACACCGTCGCCGTAGGTCATGAGGAAGGGCTCGTCGTCGCGGAGGAACGGCCGGACGCGCTTGAGCCGTCCGCCGGTCAGCGTCTCGGCACCCGTGTCGATCAGCTGGATCTTCCAGTCAGGCAGCGACTCGTTCTCCCCGAGGAAGGACACGGAACGCTGGCGGATGTCGACCTCGATCGAGGAGTTGTGCATCGCGTAGTTCGCGAAGTACTCCTTGATGTAGTAGCCCTTGTATCCCAGGCACACGACGAACTCGTTGAAGCCGTGCTGCGAGTAGATCTTCATGATGTGCCAGAGGATCGGATACCCACCCACCTCGACCATCGGCTTCGGCCTGACCGAGGTCTCCTCGGCGAGCCGCGTGCCGAGGCCCCCGGCGAGAATGACTACCTTCATGCGATGTCCCGTCCCTTGTATTGACTCATGAGAGTGCCGTCTCGTCGGACGGGTCGAGCGCTGCGGTCAGGGACCGGGCGCGATCGTCCCACGAGAACGCCGAGCGGCAGTCGTCGAAGGCTCGATTCTGGACCGCGTCGAGGAGCGCGGGGTCGTCGATCACCGCACACACCAAGGTGGCAAGCGCGTCGAGCGACTCCGCAGCGAGGTACCCGTCGCCGGGTGGCGTCGGCAGGCCGCTGATGGCCGACTCGAGACCGACGATCGGCAGACGTTGGAAGATCTGCGAGAGCAGGCGGAGCTTGAAGCCGCTCCCTACGGTGTCCACGATCAGGCCGGCTCGAAATCCACTGATCACCGACTCCAGGTCGTCGACGAATCCCACGACGTCCACGTTCGGGTACTCGGTGACGACTCGACGCTTCAGTGACTCCGGGACGTCACCGACGACCGCCATCTCGATGCCGTGCTTGTCGAGACGCTCGTACGCGACGCTGAACCAGTCGAGAAGAACTTGCTGCTTCTGCTCGGAGCGGCGCCCTCCCAGCAGGGCGATCCGGCGAGGGGTGGTCGCGTCGATGGTTCTTCGTGGTGTCATGGGGCCGTCGTAACCCGGCGACAGCACGAGGTACTTCCGCTGTGGAGCGATGGCCCGGAACGGCCGGAGATCGGCCTCGTTGATGACCGTCACGACGTCGGTCCGCCTTATGAGCCGGTTCTCCCAATACTTCACCTTTGCGAGATCCCATCGGGCCATCACGCGCTTCGGCAGCGACATGTCGTAGCCCTGGTACTTGCCGGCGCGCGTCGGGTACTCCCACTCGTGAGAGGTGTAGAGCACCGTCGTGTCCTGATGCCTGCGACGGTGCCTCAGCGCGTCGCGGAGGAGGTGCGCGGAGCCGATGTTGTCGAGCACCACGGCGTCCCAGGTGTCGCTGCGCAGGTGGCGCTTCGCCTCGCGACGGTAGTCGCGCCGGGCGCCCTTCCAGGCGATGAGGGGGAATGTCGACAGGACGGAGGCTGCGCGACCGCGGCGTTGAGCTGTCGTGACGACCCAGGTCACGCCGTCAGCGGCGTCCTCGACCCGGGCGCCACCGTCGGCGCAGACGACGGTCACGTCCGCGAACGTCGCCCAGGTCTCGATGAGGCCACGGCTGTACACCGCGTCTCCAGCGACGGCCGGAGGGTACGGCAGCACCTTGGTGAAGTAGAGGACGCGAGGTCGGCGCGACTGTGTGGTCATGTCTCTACCGAGAACCTGCCGGCGCCCACGTCGAGTAGGTGCGTCCTCTGGCTGCCCGAAGGACGCCGAGCAGCGTGGCCAAGAGGGCGATCACGATCTCGGCGAGAGCGGCGATCGGCCCGGACTTGACCTTGGCTGCGATCACCGTGCTCGCCGCGACGGCCACCAGCGCGGCCAGCCCGAGGAACGGCGCGACGGTCGTTGCAAGGCCGATCGCGGCAACCGTACCGATGATCACGAAGAGACCTCCGAACCAGCGGATCACCTTGTGGGAGACGTACTTGAAGGTGTCGATCCTCGACATGGTCCGTAGCTGTGGCTTCATGACGCGGTGGGTGTGGTAGGCGCGAGCTGCGATTCGCGCCTTGCGCGAGAACTCGTCCTTCCTGTCGGTGACGAGGCGTTCGTGGGCTACGACGTCGTCGACCTTGAGAAGCCTCTTTCCCGCGAAGACGGCAGCCATCGACACCGTCAGGTCGTCGAGGACGGTGTCAGGGAAGTCCGGGTAGAGCTCACGACGGACGGCGAAGATCGACCCGTCGGCACCCATCACGTTCCCCGTCCGGGACTCGAGGGTCTTGATCTTCTCCTCGAGTCGCCAATAGGCGCCGCCGACGGCCGCGGTGGAGCTGTCGTCAGCGTTCACGTAGCGCAAAGTCCCGCACACTCCGCCGACTTCTGGGTCGGAGAACCAGGAGGAGAGTCGTTCCAGCGCGTCCTCGCGCAGGGTCACGTTCGCATCGGTGAAGATCAGCACGTCACCGACAGCCTGACCCGCGAGGACCTTCATGCCGTGCGCCTTCCCGAGACGACCGCTGCCTTGGAAGACCTCGACCAGGTCGGGTCGTTCGGACAGCTTCGTCAAGGTGTCGTCGAGCGACCCGTCGTCATAGGCGAGGACCTGAAGCTCGGGATCGACCTTGCGCAGCGCTTCGAGGTTGGGGATCTTCACGTCGAGCGCGTTCGACTCGTTGAAGGCGCAGAACAGGAGGCTGAACCGCATTCGCGGTGCTGGACGCGGCTCCACGGGAACCTTCGGCAGTAGCGTGAGCACTGCGGGATAGATCGCATAGGGGTAGAGGACGCCGAGGATGCAGGCGGCCAGAACCACGGCACAAGTCGCGGTCATGCTTGATGGGACGTCCGGACCGTCTGGTGGCCCCCGAGCGGACTCATGCGCATCAGTATGCGCCGTCCGATGCGAGCACGGCCTTCATGGTTCGCCACAGGATCGCGACGTCGGCGGTCAGCGACCAGTTCTCGACGTAGTAGGTGTCGAGCTGGATGGCCTCTTCCCAGGTGAGGTCAGACCGCCCGGACACCTGCCACAGACCCGTCATGCCCGGCAGGACGCGCAGGCGGCGGTGGGCGACGTGGTCGTAGAGGTCGACCTCGAACTGGCGCTGCGGGCGCGGACCGACCAGGCTCATGGTCCCGAACAGGACGTTGAAGAGCTGCGGCAGCTCGTCGAGGGAGTACCGGCGCAGGAAGCCACCGACCCGGGTGATGCGCGGGTCGTTCTTCAGCTTGGCGAGCGGACCTACCGACTCTCCCTGCTCGGAGAGGAGCGATGCGAGGCGCGCGTCGGCGTCGGGGTGCATCGAGCGGAACTTGATCATGCCGAACGGCTCGCCGTCCTTGCCGATGCGCTCCTGGTGGTAGAAGACAGGACCGCGACTGGTCATCTTGACGGCGAGGGCCGCTGCCAGGAGGACCGGAGAGAGCATGAGGATCAGTGCCGCCGCACCAGCGCGGTCGAAGATCTGCTTGGGCCACGTCGCGGCGTCGCCGTAGGTCGGCTTGTCGACGTTGAGGAACGGCATCTTCCCGACGCGGCTCAGCTGGATGCGCGAGCCCGAGACGTCGACGACGTTGGGTGACACGAGCAGGTCGACGTCGAGACCTTCCAGCTCCCAGGTCAGCTCCTTCAGGCCGGCGTGACCCAGGTGCTCCGTGTCGGTGACGATCACCAGCTCCGCCTCCGCCACGCTCAGCGCGGCGTCGAGGTTGCGCTCGGTCCCCATCACCGGAACGAAGGCGTCCGGAATCGGGAGCCACTCGCACAGCGAGGTGGCGCGGTCCGGGACCCACACGCCCGTCACCCGGACGCCGGACTGAGGGCTGTTGCCCAGGTGGCGCGTGATGTCCTCGGCCGATCGCATGCCGCCGATCACGAGGGCGTTGGTGATCATCGCCCCCCGCTGGCGCTGGCGGTTCAGCCACGAACGCCACACGCGGCGGACGACGATCAGCCCCAGGAGGCCGAGAGGGAAGGTGATGGCGAGATACCCGCGCGAGGAGTCGATCTTGAAGACGAGGGACGCGATGGCCACGAGCCCGAAGAAGGTGACGGACGCGCGGACGATGCGGCGGTACTCCTCGACGCCGTCGCCCAGGACCCGGCTGTCGCGGGTGCGGTAGGCCTGCAGCGCGACGGACCAACCCACGGCGAGAGTGGCTCCGAAAGTCCAGTAAGAGACGGAGAGCGGGCCGTTGGTGGTGGCCTCGGCGTCAGCGCCGAAGCGCAGGACGGCTCCCAGGATGGCCACGGCGAAGAGAACGGCGGTGTCGGTCAGGAAGACACGGTGTGCGACCTGCTTGTGCCATGGCGCGCGGTGTGTCGCTGAGCTGTCGATGGCGGGGTCCTCAGGGGGTTCGACGGCGACAGCAGGTCGCTGGGTTCGCCGCGCGCTCGGGAGGTCCGCATGGGTAGAGGTCGTCCGACTGACGTCCTGGATGGTCATGTGCACCGTTCTCCGAGTTTCTCAGTGTGCTCCCCCGAGCCAGCACCCGCTCAGGTTAGGGCTGATTCCGGGGCGATTCGACCACTTTGTGTGAACGAGGTGTGACATCACAGGCGCCAAACGGTGATCCTCGCCACGTCTGGGTCGTTTGCCCTCTGCAACGACAGGGCATTCGACCCGTACGGCACTCGGGCCAAAGTCAGGGGCCAATGCGGTCGGGTCGGACGGGATCGGAAATCCGTCGTACGAATGTGGAGAAACCGCTGACGGGCGTGGTGCCGGTCGGTAATGTTCTTCTCGAAGCCCCGCTGATTCACCCCCCGAGATCAGCGGGGTTTCTCTATGCCGGAATCCCACTTCCGCTGGTGATGCAGACCACCCGGAAGTGACACGTTCCTGTCATCTTTCTTCCCTACCTTCGGATCGGAAGGAGGAGGGTGATGAGACGTACCTGGAGGCGCTGGCGCTGTCGGCTGAAGTACGGATACGCCTGCCCCCACCTGGAGCTGCACACCAGGGAGGGCAGGAAGGGCCTCGGCACGCGGAGGCGCTGACGAGCGTCAGTCGACCGAGACCGTGTTGTTGCTCAGGTTCGGGTCGGTGCGACCGGGCGACGTGACCGTCGCGGAGAAACCGGAAGCCTCGGGGGGCGACCAGGACGCCACGAGCGGACCGGGGTTCGGCCCCGACGCCGTGCAGATCACGACCCTCGACGCTCCGCCTCCCGTGCACGACCATCCGTTCTGCTGCACCCAGCCCACCGACAGCTCTTGCGGGAACGTCAACGTCACCTGCGGGACGTCGCGCGTCGCCACCACCG